>DCTW01000009.1 GCA_002329465.1 Candidatus Woesebacteria bacterium UBA1430
TGCACAGGATCAGATACATATTCGACATTGAGTAAGCATGGCAAGATCCACTGGGGTAAGCATGAAATCTGAGTTTGTAATGGGTAAAATCAAGAATTCCAAGGAGGTGATGAACTTGATTTCCCATCTGAGAAGATTTGATCAAAGTGAGGTGGCCCAGGAAAGACTAAGAATAATTAAGTATTATGCCAAACATGGAGAGGTTGCCACAAAAGAGGCCTTTGGAGTAGATCGCAAGCTTATCTTCACCTGGAAGAAAAGAGTACTAGAGAGAAAGAGTATCCAGGGGTTAGTTCCAGACTCCACAGCTCCAAGGGGGGTAAGAAGGTCAGTAGTGGATCCTAAAATTGTTGATTATATTAAATCCCAAAGAGAGTTTGTCCCCAGAATGAGCAAGAAGAAGCTTAAACCCTTACTTGATGCATACTGCAGAGAAAATAATCTCCTAACAGTATCAGAGGCTACCATTGGGAGGATTATCTCAAGAAACAATCTATTTTATTACAAAACAGGCAGAGTATACCACAATCCAGCCTCTAAATGGGCTCAAAACAAGACTAAGAGCAAGAAGAACAGAATTAAATATGCACCCAAACCAGAAACTCTGGGATACATCCAAGCTGATACTGTGGAGAAAATCATTGATGGCATTAGGTGGTATATGTACCAGGCAATTGATGTGAAGGGAAAGTCTGCCCTTTCCCTGACCTACAAACACTTAAATTCAGTTAACACTGTGGACTTCTTCAAGAAATTCCAAACACTTATTCCCTACAAAATCCACACAGTCCAGACTGACAATGGTAAAGAGTTTCTCAAACAATTCAGGGTTTACCTAGAAAAACAAAACATCAAACACATTTTTATATACCCCAGAATGTCCAAGATCCAGGGGGTGGTAGAGCGCTTCAACAGGACCATCCAGGAAGATTTTATTGACCCCAACCTCCACCTTATCTACAACCAGAAAGCTTACAATCAACGTCTTGCAAAGTACCTGATATACTACAACTGCCAGAGAGTACATGAATCCCTAGGTAATATGACACCAACAGACTATCTCATCCAGGAAGGAGGTATGTCGAATATGTTACGATCCTGTACAAAAAATTGAAAGTTTTTGACAATTAGGATATAATATGCTCTCTCGCTTGAATTAAGCGAGATTTTTTTGGTTTATTAAACACCTTGGAATAAGTTTTTAACTTAAACGCCAAGGAACTATGAATAAGCTATCCATCAACCTGTCCCCGAGATATCGCCTGGATCTACATTTAGTGAAACGGCGCGGGGGGGAGAGTTTGGCCGAACCAATTATCCCATCTTTTTCCAAGATTCGGAGAGTTCGACGTGGGAATAAAATAAGCCGATTTTTCAGGCACATTTTTGAGCACAAAAGAACGAGGAGTATTTTGGGAACTAATCTTGCGTTGGCTGCAATGATAAGCTCTGTTTTTCCAGCATCCGGCGTGGCTGTGGCTGAAACTCAAAATAGTATTGTTACTGTTGAAGATAAAATAAATTTTGAAACACAAAATGGTTTAATTTTCCCCGTAGAGAGTGTTGTAATAAGCCAGGGGTATCACTTTTTTCATCAAGCTATTGACTTCGACGGAATAACGGGAGACCCAATATTTTCGGTAATGAGGGGCGAGGTGCTTGAGATTCAATATTCAAGATTTGCTTACGGAAATGCCGTGTTAATTTCTCACGGAAACGGCCTGGTAAGCCTTTATGCTCATTTATCTAAAATTGAGGTTGAAAGAGACCAGCGGGTAGAAATGGGTACAAAGATTGGTGAAATGGGCGCAACAGGGAGGGCATTTGGCGACCATCTGCATTTCGAGGTAAGAAAAGACGGGAAAAACATTAATCCTTTAACCGTTTTGCCTGAAATTGAAAAATAGTTTTATTGCGCAAGTTTTGAACCAACGGTAATTACAAAATCAAATTCGCCACTCTCGGGAAGGTTTTCAGAATCTATTTCAACTACGTAAATTGAGCTAAGTGCCTTTTCGAGCAACACAACAACGCTTTGTGGAATTTGCTTTTTTGTTTGTAAAACAGTGTCTTCGAAGTCGTATCTACTTGCGTTACCAATATCTTCAACTTTAAAACCATTTTCTTCCAGAAGAGAACCTGCATTGGATGCCTCGCCAATTTTGCCGCTTCCATTAAGTACGCTTATTTTATATTGAGAAAGGTCGATTTCTTCGGATTCCGGCGTTTGCTTAGGAGTAGCGCTTGGTTCGGGGATAATTGTCGGAGGCGGTGTGGAGGTTGATTTTTCAGAATCCGGCACAGCAGAGATTCCGGAAAAATAAACATAAACACCACCTGAAACAAAACCGACAATAAGTGCGGTTATAACCGTAAGAAAGAAAATTAGTTTGAGATTTGTTTTTTCGGGATATTGTTGCTGTAAGGGCTCGGGGGTAGGCTCTTTTATCGAAGCTTCCTCGTTTTTATTGCTTGTAACAAGCTCTTCGATAACCGGCCTAATTCTTTTTTTACGCTTTTGTTTATCGGGCATTAACCTATTTTATATCAAAGAGAAGTTACATGCCACCCATATCGGGCATTCCGGGGGAAGATGGGCTTTCGTTTTTTTCTTCCGGAATATCTGTAACAAGAGCCTCTGTGGTTAAAACCATCATAGCTACCGAGCCAGCGTTTTGGAGCGCCGAGCGGGCAACTTTAAGAGGATCCAGAAGACCAAAGTCAATCATCGAACCAAACTCCCCGGTGAGTACATTGTAGCCATAATCAACGTTTTTATTTTCTTCAACCTTTTTAAGTACGTAGCCGTCATCTTCTCCTGCGTTTTTAACCAACCAACGAAGCGGTTCCTCAAGAGCGTTTTTAACTATTTCAATACCTGTTTGCTCGTCTTTAATGCTGCTTGTTAAACTTAAAAGTGCTTTTCTTGACCTTAGGAATGCAATTCCTCCACCCGGCACAATCCCCTCTTCAATTGCAGCCTTTGTAGCTCCAACCGCGTCTTTAACCCTTTCTTTTCTCTCGTTAAGCTCTATTTCTGTAGCGGCCCCTACATTAATTTGTGCTACTCCACCTGTTAATTTTGCCAATCTTTCTTCAAGCTTTTCTTTATCAAAATCGCTGTCTGTTTCTTCGATTTGTCTTTTAATAAGAGCTATCCTTGCTTTGATGTTTTCCGAAGCCCCTTTACCTCCAATAATTCTTGAGTTATCTTTATCTGCCCAGACTTTATCGGCTTGTCCAAGATCGGTTACCTCGATTGACTCAAATGTTCTACCGGTATCTTCGGATATCACAACTCCTCCTGTTAAAACGGCGATATCTTCCAACATTTCTTTTCTTCTATCACCGAATCCCGGTGCTTTAATGGCTAAAATATTGAATGTGCCGCGTAGCTTGTTTACTACTAACGTGGCAAGCGCTTCGCCTTCTATTTCGTCGGCTATAATTACTAAATCCTTGCTTACTTTTACAAATTTTTCAAGAAACGGCAATAATTCTTGAATCGAAGAAATTTTTTTATCGGTAACTAAAATATAGGGATTTTCTATTTCCGCCTCCATTTTTTCAGGATTTGTTACCAGGTATGCACTCGCGTAGCCTCTATCAAACTCCATTCCTTCCTTATATTCTATTTCTATGTTTAATCCCCTGCCTTCTTCTACGGTAACAACGCCATCTCTACCTACTTTCTCGAGAGCTTCAGCAATTTTTTTACCGATTTTCTCGTCTCCTGCAGACACCGTTGCCACTTGCTCGATTTCTTCTTTGTTCTTAATGGGTTTGGCCATGCTTTTTAATTCCTTAACCGCTTCGGATATTGCTTTTTCCATGCCTTTTTTAACTATCATTGGATTTGCTCCTGCGGCAATATTTTTCATCCCCGACCGGGACATTACCTGTGCAAGAAGAGTTGAAGTTGTTGTTCCATCACCTGCTGCGTCGTTGGTTTTACTCGCCGCTTCTTTAACTATTTGCGCTCCCATATTTTGAAAAGGATCTTCAAGATCTATATCTTTAGCCACAGAGACGCCGTCGTGAACAATGTTTGGAGCACCCCATTTTTTATCCAATGCTACGTTTCTTCCTTTTGGTCCGAGGGTTGTTACTACTGCCTTTGCCACTATATCTATTCCCTTCATTAAGGATGTTCTTGCTTCGTCGCCAAATTTTAGTTGTTTTGCCATAATCAATTTTTTTCTATTGCAAGGATGTCTTCGAATTTTGCAAAAAGATATTCTTTTGTGTTTATTTTAACTTCCGTTCCACCCCATTTTTTATAAATAACAATGTCGTTTATTTTTGCCGGAGATGTTTTTTTAACCCCGGAGTCTGTTATTTCATCGGGACCAATTGCCAACACCCTGCCCCTTTGAGGTTTTTCACCTTCTGCAGAATCCGGAAGGTATATACCCGAGCTGGTTTTGGTTTCTGCTTCAAAGGGTTCGATTATAAGATACCCTGCGGTTGGTTGAAGATTAAGATTTATTTTTTTTCTTTCTTTTTTCTTTGCCATAACTATTTTTGAATTATATTAATAAAAAGACACTTGTCAAGTATTTTTTAGCACTCTTTATTTGATAGTGCTTACGAAAGCTATTTTAGAAAAAGGAGATACATGTTGTCAAGAGCTACTTTCTTTTTTTAGCCGAGTCTTTTAAGTACTTTAATTGACAGATCATTCGGATGAAAAAATGCTTGAAAAAGGGTAGTTTTTTCGTTTGTATGCTTTGGTTTCATATAAAAGAGCTGGGCTTTAAAAAACAGTTTGTTTAAAAATTTAATTAAGAAACAGGTGTTTTTTTTATTTAATTCGGGCTTACCAGAAAAAGTTTTGCTTAAATTAACTGCATTTGGCCAATAGTTTAATATCCAACTATTGGCATAAATAAGCTCAGAGAAAATATTGCCTTTGTCAACAAGCGGTTTAATTTGAGCTAGCTCGTGGGCTGTATATATATTTTTTTTATTTATTTTTAGATTTAATTCGTCCATCCAAATATTTAGACAGAGCTTATTGTTTTCGATACTATCATTTGGGTGTCTTACTTTTGTGCGCGTAATTAGAAGCAGTAGATAAACAAACAGTCTTGTTATCCAAAGAGTATGTGATTTTGTTACAAGTATAAAATCTATGTCGGAATCTATTTTACAATTATTCATAGCAAGAGATCCGGTAATACCGATAAATTTTACTGTCGGTATTTTGGCTATTAACAAGGCTTTTTTTTGAGCAATTGAAAATTTTTTTTTCGAATACCTTGCTCTATTGAGCCTTTTTTTAACAAGTTTTTTTCGTCCTTTAAGAAAATAATAGCCGTCCGAGAAATCTATGTTGACACCCTTTTTGGAAATAATATTTCCGGCGAGCCACTTGTTTAGTTCTTCACTGGTTAGAGGATAATCAAAGATATTGTGATAAAGAAGCGAGAAAAGCTTTTTTTGAGACAGCATCTTTTTAATTTGCGGGGACAACGGGCGGAGCTATTAATTGATAATCCGAAAGTACTGTTTGTACACCTATTGATAAAGTTTGCATGTCTTTGTCTGTTAATTGTGATGAAAGCGCTTTGTTTATTGCATCTTCGAAGTATCCGCTCAATCGAGAATTTATCCCGGTTTTGCCGTCGAATGTTCGCGAGGCTAAGTACCAGCTCTTTGCGTCTGGGGCTAGTTTAATTATTCCACCCAAAACAGGATCGTTTAGGAGTGAGTCATACATATCACGCCTTGGGTACGGTTCACCAAACCTTCTTGCGGCTGAGCTTTGTGTTGCGCTTTGGTAGAATTTTTGTAGAGTTTCTTTCTCGGATAGGAATTTTATGAATTTCCAAGCCTCATCTTGATTTTGACTTTCATTCCACACAGACTCTATCCAATATGTCGCATAAGTCATGTCTTTTTCGGAGGGGTCGCTTTTGGGAAGCTGTGGAACGGGAACGACTTTAAATTTGAGATTTGGGTTTTGATTGATTATTTCTATGGCCCGCCAAGACGGACCAAAATACATTGCTAGTTTACCGCTGGCAAAATAAACAGTAGAGGGCGGGAGCGTATCGTCCCAAATTTTGTAGTCTCTTGAGACAGAAGCAAACCAATCGATTGCTCCTTGAGTTCTTTGATCAACCGGTTTATTCAAATCTGCTCCATTTTGAAGCATCATTAACGCAAGGATTTCCTGCCAGTGATCGACATTTTTTGCATTTCCCAGAGCCACCCCAGCCTGTGTTATAAATCCGTTTTCGTTTTTTATGGTTAATGCTACGGCAGTATCTCTTAATTCATCCCAGGTTTCGGGTATCGGTCTTGCATAAGTTGAGAATATTTCTTCATTAATAAACAAGCCTAATCCGTCGTACATAAGCGGTATTCCTAAAAAGCCGGATTCAGAACTGAGATCGTCAACTGCTACCGGAAAAAAAATTTGCTGAAATTCTGCCTGTGAATATACGCTTGACGGGACTGTCGAAAGCTTGCTTTTGAACATTGGGATCCAAGAATTGTGTATCCTCATTATGTCCGGCCCTTCGCCTTTATCGAGAGAGTTTCGTAGCCTATCCCTATAATCTTCTTTTGACTGAGATACATAATTAATTTTGATGTTGGGATTTTCCCGCTCCCATTCTTCAATTATTGGAGAAACAATTGTTTCATCCTCCCACAATCCCCACCAAGTCAAGGTAACTTCTTTTCCTCCACTGCCTCCGAGGAAAGAGGGTAAAAATTTATAAATGGCAAATCCTAATACTATTATTAAAAAAGCTACCAGTATTAATATTGAAACTGTTTTTAAGATGCCTCCTTTTTTGGAATTGGCGGCTTGGGATTGAGTGTTTTGATTGGGTGGTGCTGGAGGTTGGGGCGGCGGTTGTTGCGATAAATCATTTTTCGGCAATACCGGTTCTGGCGGAGGTGGAGGAGGTGGTGCAAAATCCGAAGATGTTGAGCTCTGAAAAACAGGAAACTGCTGACTGTCTTTTTGGATATTTGAATCTTGTCTCATAAGAGTATTATTCCTATTTAAATGATATCATACAAAGTATGAAGAATGTGGTAAAGCATCTAAAGTTTCTTTTGTTTGTTAGTTTGTTTCTTAGTATTTTAACTATTGGTGCTTTATGGTATTTTTTTGTCAAGTATCACGGAAGGATTTATCCTAATATTTCAGTGTCGGGTGTCTATGTGGGCGGTCTTACAATGGTTGAGGCAAAATCCAAAATTGGGAAGGCTTTTATTATTCCTGAAAATATAGAGCTTGTTTACTTATCGGATGGTGAAAAAAAATTCATGCTTAATACTGCTGAAATAGAGTTTAAATATGATTACAATGATGCCTTAGAAAATGCTTATAAAACCGGAAGGAGCAGCAGAATTTTTCGCGATATTTATACAGTTATTAATGCTTTTAAAAAACCTGTTGGATATGAAATCGGGTTGATTTATAATTCCAAGCTTTTGAAAGAGCGACTTTCCGCCATATCGGCTCAGATATCAGAGGAGCCAGCGTATCCGAGCGCAGAGCTGATCTCGGGCAATGTTGTTATAAACAAAGGCCTACCCGGATATGAGCTTGATGTCGCCGAGGTTGAACGGCTTATTGTGTCTAAAACTAAGAGCGGGGATTTTTCTCCTGTTTTTTTAGTTCCAAAATTAATTGATCCCAGTTTGGATGAGCTTTCCGCTTCGCTTTTTAAGGCACGTGTTGAGAAGATGCTTACTAAGAGCGTTGTTTCAAAACATGAATCTATGGAATTTAAATATGAGGGCGCAAATTTTTTACCTTTTCTTAACCCCAGCGGAGGATATTTTACGGATAAAATAGACGACGAGCTTGAAAAAATTATAGACAAAGTAAACCGTCCAGCGCAAAACCCAACCTTTGTTTTCAACGAGGGAAGGGTTGAAGAATTTACGCCGGCAAAGGAGGGTGTTGTTGTAATACAGGATGATTTCAAAAATGCTTTTGTTGGTGCACTTAAAAAAGTCGAGAGCGAGGATATTTCTGCTGTACAAATAGATATTCCAGTATTAAAAACGGATCCGGAGTTTAAAACAGAAGACGTAAATAATTTGGGGATAAAAGAATTAATCGGAAGAGGATCCTCGCGATTTAGAGGATCTATAACTTCCAGGGTGCACAATATTAACCTTGCAGCAAGCAAGCTAAACGGATTGTTAATCAGGCCCGGCGACGTCTTTTCGTTTAACAGTGCTCTTGGTGATGTTTCAAAATTTACCGGCTATAAAGAAGCTTATGTTATTAAAGATGGAAAAACAGTGCTTGGTGATGGCGGGGGCGTTTGTCAGGTCTCAACCACTCTTTTTAGGGCAGCCCTTAACGCAGGACTTCCGATAATTGAACGCCGTGCACATTCATACCGAGTAGGATATTATGAACAAGATTCAGGCCCGGGACTTGATGCTACGGTTTATGATCCCACCACGGATCTAAAAATAAAAAACGACACACCCGGACATATTTTAATTCAAGCAAGCGCGGATGTAACAAACTATAGTTTGGTTTTTGAATTATACGGAACAAGCGACGGGAGAATCGCCGAGGTGTCAAAACCTGATATTACGGATTCGACTCCTCCACCGGAAGACTTGTATGTAGATGAGCCTACTCTTCCCCAGGGAGAGGTAAAACAAATTGAATTTAAAGCTTGGGGTGCTCGTGTAAATTTTGATTATACTGTAACCAGAGGAGAAGAAATCATTTTTGAAAAAACTTTTTATTCAAATTACAAACCCTGGCAAGCCGTTTTTCTTAGAGGTACGGGACCAAATTAACTAAAAATGGATACTATTGAATTATTAAACAAATTTGAAGACGTTTACGAAACTTACGGATATATAATTATATTTATAACCAGTTTTATCGAGTCGTCTCCTTTTGGATGGATGACACCGGGAGGGTTTGTGCTTGCAGGAGGGGGTTTTTATGCGTTTGACAATTCAGTTAATCTTTTTTTGGTAATTTTATCGGGAATGGCGGGCACTTGGGGAGCAATTTGCGCTGCTTATTATTTGGGCATGAAGATTGATAGAAAAAAAATTAATAAAAAACACCAAAGAAAAAGGTTTTTGAGTGCAAAAAAAATTGTTGAAAAGGGTGGTGGAGTTATTCTTATTACCTCACTGACTTCAAACGTAACTCGGTTTTGGGTTTCTTTAGCTGCCGGAGCAAGGCGCTACCATAGTAAAAAATTTTTGCTATATTCTTTTGTTTCTTCTGCTTTCTGGGTGCTTCTTTGGACTTTCTCTGGATATTTTGTGGGCGGAGAAAGAAAAAATTTTGAAAAGGTTATTGCAAGGCTTCAAATAACTACTTGGTTACTACTTGGCATTGCGCTTCTAGCTTTTGCTTGGGCGTACAAAAAAGAACATGAAGATACTTGGAATAGAGACCAGTTGTGATGAAACCGCCTGCAGCGTAGTTGAAAACGGAACTCGTGTTTTGGCTGAGAGTGTTACAAGCAGTCAAAAAATGCACGCGGCTACTGGCGGCATAATACCCGAGAATGCCGCGCGCGAGCAAATTAAAGCTATTCTTCCTGTAATTAGCGGGTGTGCGGATACTGAGTTTTTAAAAGAAGAAATTGATGCAATTGCCGTAACGATCGGCCCTGGGCTAATAGGGTCGCTTCTTGTCGGCGTAGAAACTGCAAAGGTGCTTTCGTACATTTATAACAAACCGATCATCCCCGTTAACCACCTTATAGGACATATCTATTCTAATTTCATTTTAGAAGAATATCAAAACGGTAGAATTATTACGTACAAAAACAATCCGCCTTCTTTTCCAATCGTTGCAATGATCGTAAGCGGAGGACATACAGAGCTTGCTTATATGGCTGGGCATGCTTCTTTGAAAAAAAGTACGATACAAGTTCTTGGAGGTACAAGAGATGACGCTGCAGGCGAAGCATTTGACAAAACGGCGCGTATTCTTGGTCTTCCCTATCCCGGAGGTGTTTCTATATCAAAAGCGTCTTTTAAATTCAGGCGTAACAACCCAGGAGTAGATTATAAACTTTTTCCAAGACCAATGATTAATGAGAGTAATTATGATTTTAGCTTTTCAGGGCTTAAAACAGCGGTTTTAAATGAAATAAAAAAAAGTAAAATAAGTCTTTCAAATGCCATAGTTGGACGACTTGCCGCTGAAATCGAAGAGGCCATAACCGATGTTCTTATTAAAAAGGCCTTAACGGCGATTGAAGAATTTAAACCGAAATCGTTTCTTCTTTCCGGAGGTGTTTCGGCAAATTTACGTCTTCGGGAAAAATTTGGAGAAAATTTTGAAAAACACGCCTTGTGGACTGCCTTACACGTTCCTGTACCAAAGTTTTGTACAGATAACGCTTCATTTATCGCTGCGGCGGCGTACTACAACAGGACTTATGTTGACTGGCGAAACGTTAAAGCCCTTCCCCAGCTTGGAATAGAATGATATATCAATTATAATTCAGTTTAATGGAAAGCCGATTCGATCATTTAAAATATGAGAGGGGGATTTATAAGTCTTGGGAGAAAGGGGGATTTTTTATTCCCAAAAAAAGAACGCGCGGCACGCTTCCCTATTCAATAATAATGCCGCCACCAAACGCCAATGACGATCTTCACGTCGGGCATGCAAGGTTCTTAACTATACAGGATATTTTGGTTAGATTTTATAGAATGCGCGGATATTCGGTCCTTTGGCTTCCCGGCGCAGATCATGCGGGAATTGAAACCCAATATGTTTTTGAAAAAAAGCTTTCCGTTGAAGGCAAGAGTCGGTTTGATTACAGCAGGGACGAACTTTTTGAAAGCCTTATGAAATACACGCTTAACTACAAAGGCATTATGGAAAATCAAATTCGCGCAATTGGGTGTTCTTGTGATTGGACCAAGTCTAAATTTACCCTTGATAAGGATATTATTAATATTGTTTATAAAACTTTTAAAAAGCTTTACGATGACGGACTTGTTTATAGGGGTGAAACCACGGTTAATTATTGCACTAAATGCGGAACGGCGTTTTCTCAACTTGAAGTAAACCACTCCGAAGAAGAGGGTGTTCTTTATACAATAGACTATGGATCCATTAAAATTTCTACCACAAGACCTGAGACTATTTTTGCAGACAGCGCGGTTTGCGTAAATCCGAAAGACGAAAGATATAAAAAGTATGTAGGCCGGGAGGCATTAATACCTATTGTTAATCGCAAGATACCTATTATTGCCGACCGAGATGTTGATATGGAATTTGGGACAGGCGCTCTTAAGGTCACTCCCGCCCACGATTTCACAGATTTTGAAATAGGTAAGAGACACAAGCTTTCATATATCTCGGTAATCGGCATAGATGGAAGAATGATTAATGTACCGACTAAATATGTGGGCAAGAAAGTTCTGTCTGCTCGCGAGATGATTATCAACGATCTAAAAAAAGAAGGTAAGATTGTTAGCGAGAAAAAAATTCTCCATGTAGTAGGCAGGTGCTATAGGTGCAACAGCTTAATTGAACCAACGGTTCTTAAGCAGTGGTTTATCAAAGCTGACAAGCTTTCCGCGCTTGCTCTTTCTGCTATTAATCAAAAACAAACAAAGTTTGATGTTAAAAAGTATGAAAAAACAGCTAAACATTGGCTTAAAAATTTAAAAGATTGGAACGTCAGCCGGCAAATTGTTTGGGGTATTCAAATACCCGCCTGGAGGTGCAACAAATGCATGGAATGGATCATAACGGATGGAGAGGCCCCCTCTTCATGTCCAAAATGTGGCCATACAGAACTAAAAAGAGACCCGGATACTTTTGATACATGGTTTTCAAGCGGACAGTGGCCTTTTGCTACACTTTTGAGTCTTGATAAATCAAACAAAAATGACTTTTCTTATTTTGATTATTATTATCCAACTAGTGTTATGGAAACGGCTTATGACATTATTCCTTTTTGGGTTATTAGAATGATTATGCTTGGAATTTATGCTACGGGTAACGTCCCATTTAAGCGCGTTCTTATACACGGTCTTGTAAGAGACGGTCAGGGACAAAAGATCAGCAAATCAAAAGGCAATGTAATTAATCCGCTTGTAATGATCGAAAAGTATGGTGCAGATGCGCTTCGCTCCGGATTAATTTGGGGTGCGTTGGTTGAAAACGACATATCTTTATCTGAAGAAAAGATCCGGGCACAGCGAAATTTTGCCAACAAGATTTGGAACATTGCCCGCTATATTAATCAGGGTGCAAGCGGAGTTAAGACTAGATCAAGAGCTCCAAAATCCAATCTAGAAGCCGATGCCAAAATTATTAAAGAGCTTAAAAACACAGCCCGTAGTATAACAAGGCTTATTGAAAAACACAGATTAAACGAAGCCATTGAAGAGCTATATAATTTTATATGGAAAAGCTTTGCGAGCGAATATCTGGAGTCAACCAAAACAAGGCGCGAGGAATCACAAAAAATTCTTGAATTCGTACTTCAAGAATCTTTAAAGCTTGTTCACCCTTTTATGCCTTTTGTTTCGGAGGCAATATGGGGAGAGGTTTTTGGCGATAAGAAAAAGGGCCTGCTTATTGAACAAAGATGGCCTGTAAATCTATAAATTTACTATGGCAAAAAAAATACAGCGCGAAAACACTAAATACAAGGCTTTATTTTGGTCAATTATAATTAGTCTTTTGGTACTAAGCTTGATAAATTTTATCGGCATTGCGGTTTATAAGAATAGAATTAAAACGCTTGATGAATATCAATATGAGTATTGGAGGGACGTTGTCCAAAAATATCCACAATATGAGGATGGGCTGACTGAATTAAGAAAGCTTCGATACAAATTTTAACTGCTTTGTTCTGTTTCCTCTACAGATTTTTCTTCGCTTTTAGCTTCCTCTTGAGGTGTTTCTTGTTCGGGCGCTTCTTCTTCGGGCGCTTCCTGAACTTCTTCTTTTTCTTCTTGGGGAGGTTCTACTTTAGCTACAATTGAATTTAAATCAAGTAGTATTTCGACTTTATTTTTATTATATTTAAGATCTTTGACCAAAATAGCGCTATCTACTTCTGTTAGCATTGATGTGTCTGCTTCGATTTCTTCCGGAAGATCTCCCGGAAGAGCTTCTACTTGGACTTCATTTATTTGCTGTACTACCGTGCCGAGCCCTGATTTTTCTGCAGGAGACTCTCCTATAAGAACGACGGGGACAGACGCGCTTACTTTTTCTTTAAGATTTATTTTTTTAAAATCGATGTGAAGGAAGTCGTTGTTTACAGGGTTTACTTGAACGTCAGCAACAAGTACTGGATGTTTTTGTTTTCCGACAGACAAATCAATAATGCCTGTTTCCCCAGCTTCTTCATATACTTTGGCGAAGTCGTAGTTTTGGATTTTTACAGCAAAGGACTTAATGTTTTTACCATAAACGTTGCCCGGAATAACTCCCGCCTTTCTTAGTTTTTTAACTTTTTTGCCGGTTTCTTTTCTGTTTTCTGCTTTTAATGCGTGTGTTGTCATGTGTTATTTCCAAAAGAATTTTCTGTTTATATCTTTTGCAAGAGTAATATTATATCCAATATAACCTCCTTCGGTCAAGAAATCGTTTGAGTCGGGATGGATATTTAACCCCCGAGCATTGATCATTAATCTAACCGGATAAGGATTAACGCCCGGCTGTCTAATCCAGTTAACGCTTATAAAACCTGGTTTATTCGTATCTGCCGTAATTTTTTCCGACCAAGAAAAGGTGATCTGGTTTTCGCTTGACGGCGGAATGTCAATCAATACTCCCCCGTCTATTCTTTTGTTGTCCACGGTTTCTATTTCTAAATCTTTTTCTTGAATTTTTGCGTTTTTGACTATCTGAACTTTTTCAAACTCTGAACCTTTTTTGGTTATAAGTCTAAGGTAAGCTTTGTATCTTGTTTCCGGTTCTCGAGAGAGATCTTGTGACAAATTTTTTATAAGTATAGTGAGTTTGTAATTAACTCTTTCTTTATCGAGACTAACCGTGAAATCAGCTTTCCTCTTTATATGCTTGTTTGCTTTGTTAACACCCACGTTTGCTTCGTTTAGCGTAAACCACGTGTTTATACAGTTTCCGGAACACCTTACTTCTTTAAGGCTTCCGTCCCAACCAAATCTTGAGACAATTTTTTCAACTTCGCTGTTTTCAAAATAGAGTTGAATATCGTTTGACTCAAGGCTTTCGGAAAGAATTAGTGCAATATCTTTGTATTCAGACGGGCTTACTGTTTTTAATTTATCAATAAGTGAAAGCGAGATTGCAGTTAAATAATTTGCTTTTTTTCTTGAGCCGGGAAAAAAGTCGCTTTCAACTTCGTGTTGAATTTTGGTATAAAGATTGTCTGCTGTTATAATATCTTCGTAATCTGCTGCCTTGATTGGCCCCGTTTTTTCTAAGAGTTTGGATATTAAATCTAAGTTTATGCCAACAACTCCGTTTACTTTCCTATCAATAGACTTGTCGAGAAACCACTCTATTCTTTTTGCTGTTTTTGGAAAATCGGGATCCCAATTGGAATCCCTTAAATACCAAGAGGCTTCACCCAAATAATTTTTGATCGGATCCGGGGGTTTAACATAACCTTTGAGCTGTCCATCAACAGCATATACATCAAATACTTCTGTATCGACAAGTTTTCCTTTACTAAAGGTAATCAATGCAAACGAACCAATAAATCCGCCTGTCGGTCTTAGCTCCATGTTGTTTTGAAGAAGTACCATATAGGTTTTTTCTTCTTCAAACCCAAGCATTTCCGGCAGCTGCCAAATTAAATCTTTTGAGGCGCTAACATAGATTCTAATTTTTGAAATATCGATGCTTGCTTTTTTAGCGAAACCAAATAAAGCGGTATTTTTTGTGGCCGCCTCTAAAAATGAGAGGTCTTTGTAGAGCAGGTCAAATTTATAGTATAGCTCTTGGGATATTGTTTCGATATTTGCACCGGAGTTTCCGTTTAATGCTAAATCCCCCAATGACGCAACGCCTGAAAGCGCTTCTTTGCCGTTTACGAACGAGGAGTTTGCAAGCTCAAGAACGTATTGAGCATTTATCAGCGGAGTGTATAAATTTTTTATCAAAGGCACTTTTAAATATGTTTTTATTATTGGTTTTTGAATTGTTGTTTGTTTATCCGATAGAACAAGAGCATAAGAGGACAGTTTTATTTCATTTTTAAGATAAAATTTGTATGAAGCAAAAAGCGAGAGCGTGCTAAACAAAATTAAAACATAAGGAGCAAGAAGTAAAATAAAGAATGAAAACAGAATAAGAGGAATGTTTGTTTTGGGGGTTTTAATATTAAAACGTTTGCTTTTTATTTTTTCCTTTTTAGTTTTATCAAGTGCTTTTTCGATGTAGCTTTTGGCAGAAAGGTCTATATCTAACGTTGATAGCGGTTCCGGAAAAAATTTGTGTGTTTTTGTTTTTTTTGTTGTGATAATTTTAAGACCGCTTATATACGAGGAGAGTTCTTGAGCGAATTCAGAAGCGCTGACTATTTTGGCAACTAAGATTGGTTTTGCTTGACTATATGTAAAGAGCTCTTGTGAAATAATCTTTGCTGTTTTTTCTTGTTCTATTAGATAGAATTTGTCGTTCGGGTTTATTTTTATCTTACGACTTTTTATTGCTTTTTTAATTAACGCTTCTATGCTGTTTGTTTTTTCTTCTGCAAAGTTTACGGGAAGGCCCGTGATTATTATTTTTGAATTGACCAAGCCCGTCGTTTTTTTAAAAATTTTTTTATTTATAGTGTCAACGCTAAAAACAATGAGAGATTTGGGTTTAAATTGCTTTATGATTTTAAGCGATTCTGCTAGATATTTTGTGTTTGTAAAATTAAGAGACAGTATGTAGTCGGGTTTAAAGTTTTTTAGGTCGCTTGTTTTTAACGTCCTAACTGTTTGCGACTTACTAACCCAATTGCTTTTATCGCTAACAACAAATATATAAAAATTGTTTTCTTTAAACAAATCAATAAGCTTTATTGCAATCTTCGATTTGTCTGTAATAAGAAGTATTGTAGGTAATTGCATTATATTAAATGATATCCGCCTTGGCTTGTATTCATCAAGTAATGAAATTTGTAAATATGATTTGTTTATTTAAAGAGGCACTTTAATAGACTAAAGATCCATGTGAAGAATTTGCCGATAGTTTTCTTGCATAGGCTTAATTTTTCTTTTCAAAGCATGTAGCATTACTTTTCAGGTGACAGATTTTGTGTGTTTAATGCTTGATTAACAAGCTTGTCTGCTTCGAAGTTTTCTTCTCTTGGGACATTTGTATAAGAAACACTAAAGGGCATTTCTTTAACAATTTTTTTTATTTTAATTATATAGCGCGCAAGGATTTTGCTTTTTATTTTATATATTCCTTTTAGTTGTTTAGTGACGAGTTCGGAATCAAAAACAAACTGCACTTCTGATCCTGCATCTACAACATTTTTATGCGCCCACTGGTGAGCCATAAGGGCTGCTTGATATTCCGCTTCGTTGTTTGTTGCTATTCCCAGATACTTATTTTGTTTATAGATTGTTTTGCCGTTTTTGTTCACGACATATGCCGCAGCAGCGGGGCCCGGGTTCCCACGAGAACCCCCATCGCAAAATATGTAATACACATCATGCATAACTACTTAATTTACATGAGAGCGATCGCAAAAACAAGCGAGGATAGTAAGACGTTTTGTTGTAGAGTAAACCAATAATGATCAAGAAACGCTGTAACAAATATTGCAAGCATAACTAAATTAAATTTTTGGTTTTTGTTTTTTGAGATAATTGAAAGCGCTATAAATATAAATAAAAGAAATCCAATAAGACCTGTTTCCGAAATGATTAACAAATAAACGTTGTGTACCGGCTGTATCCACCAATCTTCTCTTAAATTGTTAAACATATACGTTTCGCGATAAAAATCCGGGAGATTAACTAAAAAATTCCCTAAACCAACTCCTATTAGGGGTTTTTGTGAAATTATTAATCCTGATAGTTCATTCAACTCCAGGCGTTTTGTAAAGTATTGTTTGTTAATATATCTAGCGTTGTCTAATCCAACAAGTTTACTTGACAATAAAGGCAAGGCGATAGAGGATGCAGCTAGCGCTAAAAATAAGATTTTAATTACATACTTTTTTTTATATAGTTTTAGGATGTAGAGTGCGGCTATTACAAAAAGAGATGCCCATGCGTTTTGGGAATAGGTCAAAAAAAAGGATACAAAGGAAAAAAGAAGCGCTATTTTATAAAAGGAGCTTAATTTTTTATTTAATGACAGGATTATTAAAATTTCCACCAAAATAAAACCTGCAAAGGAGTTCGGGTGTGAAAACGTTGAATAGGGGCGTAAATATTCTTTTCCAAATAACGTAAATGTTGCTATTGATGGCATAGAAATTGAAAAACTTCTTTCGCCAAGCCAATAGAATATTCCTTCGATGCTTTTTTTGCTAAAAAATTGAAACAGTCCGAGAAGGGAAGTGTAAATTAAGGAAATTGAAACAGGAAAATATATGTCTTTATCTGACTTTGAAATTTTTCCAATAATTACTGTAAGCAAAATTGCTTCGGTTAGTTTAATCCATTTTAACAGAGCTATTGCCGGAATTTTAGAGTTTAAGATATTAATAACAATAAAAATTATGAAAATCATTGCCAAAAATTTTTTGAATGAAATTGGCTTCATCACAATTTTTTTGAAATTTAGTATGATAATTAATAAAGCAAGAACGTCGGTGAAATATATTACCGGTGAAAGATAGTCTATCCTTAGGCCATTAATAAGCGCAAATTCAGGCCAAAAATGAAGTCCGAGCTGTGAAGGAAGAAAGAGAATAAAAAGAAAGAGCAGAATTCTATTTAAAAAATTCACTTTGTTTTAACAACAAGAAACCTTGATGCACCTTCTCCTTCCGACTGTGTGACGATGTCGTCAAAGCCTGAAAGGTGAGTGTGTACAATTCTTCTTTGAAACGGGGTGAGATTATACAAGTACTGCGGTTCTCCTGTAGATCTTGCTCTTTCTGCCGCCTGGTTAGCAAGACTTTTAAGATAATCTGCGTGCCTTGCTCTCCATTCGCCTACGTCAAGAGAAACTCTTGTCCACTCCCCGGTTTTTTGCCTTAGAGCCATGGCAACAAAAGATTGTAGAGCGTTTAAATTTGATCCTTTGGCGCCTATTAAAATGCCCGACTCTTCAGGCGCTAAAATTTCCATATTGATAACGTTTTCGCCGTTTTCCGTGCTAAGATTTGAAACTACTTCTCCTTTGATCCCAATAAGCTTTAAGAGTTCTTTTAAAATCTGTGTTGACTCTTTTTCGAGGTCTATTTTTTTTGGCATTTTAAGTCAAGCTGATTTTAGCAGATTGATTCGTTCAATCCAAGGGGTAAGTCCTCCCCATCCTGTTGATCTAAATTGCTGCACCGCTTGATATAGTGAGAACAAAAACCAATAAATTGCAAGTCCCGACGGGAAGCTTATACCAATTAGCAATGTCATAATAGGAAACGTATAGATCATTGACGATTGCATTGCTACCTGAAAATCGTCAATGTCTGATTTGGTTTTTTTGGCCTTTTTTTGTTCTTCTTTTACATAAGGTGCTGTCATTTTTGCAGATAAAAATTGCGTAAGGGCAGAAAGAATTATAAAAGGACCGGGAATAGGAAAAGGCAGGCCCGGGAGTCTAATTACATCAGGCTTTGTTACGTCTAAATATAAAAACTTCGTGTTTATCACCGTGTCGCTACTGAATTTGACAGAATCGTAGAGCATTTCGTTAAATTTAGAAGTTACATCTCCATTCGAGACCAATATTCCAGTGAACACCCTAAAAAGAGCTATAAGAATAATTATTTGAAGAAGATAGGGTAAACAACCCGATCCGGGGTTTATGCCTTTTTCTTTATAAAAATCCGCCTGTGCTTTCATAAGTTTAGCTTTATCGTCTTTATGTCTTTTTTTTAATTTATCTAAATCTTTTGAATGCTGCTTCATTTTTTTCATTGATTCCATGTATGGCTTTGTCAGGGGCGTAAGAAGAAGCCTTAAAAAAAGAGAGAACGCAATAATTGCAACTCCCATGTTTCCGCCAAAAAGTTTGTAGAAAACGGCAAGTCCGTTCGCGAGCGGTTCGATTAGTAAAATTCTAAAAATATCCATTTTATTTTAATACCGGATCGTAGCCACCTTTGGACCAGGGGTGGCATCTTAAAATGCGTTTAATGCTTAAAAGTAATCCCATTATAACTCCTCGCGTACTTATCGCTTGGTGTGCATATTCTGAGCAGGTAGGTTCGAAACGGCAACCCGTGCCAAAAAATGATCTAAGTACAATTGAAATGGTAGCTTTATAAAATTTGATTGATATTAACAGAATTTTTTTAGGCATTGTTAGCTATAAACAAATTGGCTTTTTTAAGTGCTTCGTCGAGTTCTTTCATAATTTCCGGCGTGTATTTTTTTATAATAACGGGTTTGGCAATTATTAGACAAAGGTGGCCTTTTTTAACGGCAAAAATAGATCTTCTTGCGCCTTCGCTTAATGCTCTTTTGGCTTTGTTTCTTAAGCTTGCTTTTTTAGAAACTTTTGTTGTGACTATAAAACCAAATTTTGATACAGGTGCGTTTTTGTCATAATAATATCTAAGGGTAAACGATTCCGAATCTAATGACTTGCCTTTTTTTTTGATTAAATCAAAATCAGACCTGTCTTTAAGCATAAATTTTCTGGCAAGCATGGTTTAGTGGGTAAGTCTTTTTCTTCCTTTAAGTTTTCTTCTTTGGAGAATTTTAACTCCCTTTTTTGTTTTAGTTCTTGCGCGATAACCAAATTTTCTAGCTTTTTTAATTTTACTTGGCTGATAGGTTCTTTTTGGCATATCAAATGAGATTATAACACAAAAGGTTTTTGTTTTTACAATAGATTAATTTTTATGTTTCGCGTTTTTTAAGGGTTGACGAAATGTGGATAACTTATTAGTTTAAGGCTATCAATGACGGATCTTGACAAGAATAAATTGTGGAGGGAAATGCTTGGCAGTTTGAGGCTTTCTGTTTCGCCGGCAATATTTTCGACGTGGTTATCACAAACGAGCTTGATTAATATAAAAAAAACAAACGGCAGGTTTAATGCAGAGATTGGATGTGCATCTTCTTTTATTAAGGCAACGCTTGAAACCAGGTATTTCGGCTTAATTCAAGATTCTCTTTCCGAAAGTCTTGATGCACCGGTTAATATCAATTTTGTGGTTAAACAACAGTCCAAGCCGTCGAATAAAGAAGATTCTTTTTCTACACCTCTTTTTGAAAAAAACGATACAAACCAGGGACGTATTGAAAAAGCCGCTTCGCTTAATATCCGCGCCGGATTTACTTTTTCTAATTTTGCAGTTTCAGGATCAAACCAGATGGCACATGCCGCTGCCGAAGCCGTAGCTTCTAGGCCGGGAAGCGCTTATAATCCGCTTTTTATTTGGGGGGGTGTGGGGGTTGGAAAAACACACTTGATGCACGCTGTTGGACACAAGCTGCTTGAAAAAAATATTAATACAAAAATAGTTGTCTGTACTGGGGAAGATTTTACAAACGACATTGTAGAGGGCATTAGAAACAAAACAACACAATCGTTCAGAAATAAATATAGAAGGCTTGATGCTTTATTTATTGATGATATTCAATTTATTGCAGGAAAAGACGCCGTACAGGATGAATTTTTCCATACTTTTAACGCCGTAACCGGAGCCGGAGGACAGATTATTCTCACCTCCGATAAGCCACCAAGCGATATCCCAAGGCTTGAAGAGCGTTTAAAAAGCCGTTTTGAAGCAGGGCTTATTGTTGATATTGGGCAACCTGATTTTGAATTAAGATGTGCAATTACCCAGATTAAGGCTTCGGAAAAGGGAATTTCTTTGCCTACCGAGATAATTCATCTTATTGCCGGAAACATTGATACTGCCAGAAAAATAGAGGGCTTTTTAATCAGACTTTCATCCGAAGCCAATCTTAAACACGCCGCGTTAACCGAGGATTTTGTAAAAAATCTTCTTGGAAAGAAAGAGAATGGAATAGATACAAAAATTAAGTCTCCGGATGAGGTTATTGAGGCTGTGTGTAACCATTTTTCGATTAGTAAAAGAGCAATGACGGGCAAAGCACGGGCCAGAATGATAGCCAGACCAAGACAAGTGCTTATGTATATTTTAAGAACCGAGCTTGGTCTTCCTTTGGAGGAGATTGGAAGAATTCTTGGAGGAAGAGACCATTCAACTGTAATACACGCCGTGGATAAAATAACTAATTTAGCCTCAAACGATGAACAAATTCGTGAGGATATTTTGCAGATAAAAAATATTTTTTGAGGATAAGTTATTGATAAAATATTGATTTATCAACTTATCCACAAATATAATAATTTTATTCACATTTTTATCCACATTTTTTCATACTTAATATTAACAATGGATTTTCAACTTAAACAAGCAAGATAAATCAACATATCAACAGTCCCTACTACTACTATTACTAATTAATATTAGGAATTGAAAAAAAATAAAACTTGAATATAATTTTTAGTAATGAAGGCAATTGTTTTAAGAAATGAACTTTCGAAAATTTTGAGTATTGCTACCAGATTTACTTCAACAAGGTCACAGCTTCCGATACTTGAAAATAGTGTTATTAAAACATCCAAAAATAAAATTTATGTTATGGCAACCAATCTTGAAAATTCTTTTTGCGGATCTATTGCTGCAAAAATAAGTAAAGAAGGTGATATTGCGGTACCTGCCAGAAATTTTTCTGAAATACTTTTAAATTTAGCTTACGAGACGGTAAATTTAGAATCTAAAAATG
Source organism: Candidatus Woesebacteria bacterium UBA1430 (assembly GCA_002329465.1). Taxonomy (GTDB): domain Bacteria; phylum Patescibacteriota; class Microgenomatia; order UBA8517; family UBA8517; genus UBA1430. The sequence continues at coordinate 21,871 of DCTW01000009.1, forward strand.
AGACGTTTTTAGTAACATCGGATGCTTTTCGCGCAAATTTAGCAGGAATGAACACTTCAGATTTCCCTAGTATTCCAGAAAAAATCGGCAAGGATGTAAAAAAAGTTAATTTTGAGAATTTTTCGGATATGTTAGGTAAAGTGCTTTTTAGTGTGTCTCGAGACGAAACCAGGCCTATTTTAACGGGGGTTTTGTTTGTTTTTCAAGGAGATAGTCTTCTTCTTGTTTCGTCTGATGGATTTAGGCTGTCATCTGTCAAGTTTTTATTGGGAGAAAAAGTAAAGCCATGTAAGTTTATAGTTCCTAGAAATATTTTAGCTGAAATTTCCCGTTTTAGGGATGTTGAAGAAATGCTTGATTTTGAGTACAGAAGTGATGAGAACCAGGTGCTATTTGGTTTTGACGGAAATATTTTTTCCAGTAGGTTGATTGAGGGCGATTTCCCTGATTTTGAAAAAATAGTCCCTAAGAGTTATGACGTAAAAATTAATGTTTCAAAAGAAGATTTGTTAAGAGCTATTAAGCTTGCTTCTGTTTTTGCTCGTGATAGTGCCAATACTGTTAAATTGAAAGTTTTAGACGGAAGTATAGAGCTTGCTTCCGAGAGTTCACGGTCGGGAAGCCAAACTATTAAAATAGACGCGAAGGTTGATGGTGGAGAAGTTGAAATTTTTTATAATTACCGCTTTATTGAGGAGTTTTTGAATGTAGTTGATGGGGATGAGGTAATTATTGAATTAACAGATTCTATGTCTCCCGGGGTGTTTAAGGGTAAAAATGGGAGCGATTTTTACCATATAATTATGCCTGTTAAAACTCAGGAGTAAGATTTGAGTTAGACCGGTCTGTCGTAGTTTGGTCTTGTTGGTGAAAGTATTTCATACTCGAGATTTATATCCTTTTTAAGCATTAAAGGTTCTTGCAAGGCGGTTTTTATACCTTTAAAAATTGTAATTTTATAAATTTTTCCAGTTTCCCATGGTGTTAGAGGAGTGATAATAATCCTTCCGAGATCATCAGGAAGCGTGGATATTTTGAAATTTTTTGGAGGTTGAGAGCTTATTTGAACGCTTGATTTGTTGATTGTTTTATCAAATTTAAGTGTTATTGCGTTTTGTGTTTCTCCCCAGTTTATTTTGCCTGATTTGGGAAATATTTGAGGCATTGGAAGATCGCCGTATTCTGTTGATATGGATGTTGGGCTAGGGAGACTGGTTGTTGAAGGAGATTTTTTTGAACGATTTGATAATAGAGTAGTTAGTAAAACTAAAGAAATTAGAAACACCAGAAATACAAGCAGTTTGGTGCGCTTTTGAATTATCTGTAAAATGAAATTTTTCATTCCTTTATATTATAACTTGATAAAACTACCGCTTGTAATTCCTATGTGAGAGGGAATATTTCTTGGTGGATCTTGGCCGGAAAAGACTATGCCGCTTGAGTTGCATAGAGTTGTTGATGCACCGCTATCGAGAAAGAAGCCGTCGTCTACTCCTAATACGGATTCCATAAACTGTTGTACTTGGATTGCCGTTGCGCTTCTTAATATTATTAAATAGACACGATCGTCTTTGATTCCAACAGCTGTTTTGGGACCTGATCCTGTAATGTTATTATATGCAACTCCTGTAACAGCCAGTTTATAACCTTGGCCCGTAAGATCGTCCGGCAGACTTGAGTGGCTTATAATTTGAGCCTGATTGCTTTCTGTGATTACAAGAGTTTTAAAGTTATAGGCTGAAAATCCTTCGTCTGGTGGGTAATTTGTAAAATTGCCGTTAAAACCTGCGTGACCTATTGGAGTGTTTGCATTTAAATAAAAATTGGCATTAACGGCTGCAGATAGATTTTTTGCGCTCATCCAAGTACAGGAATTAATACCAACCTCGTTTCCTGAAAGCGGGTTTGATGCTACAAGATTTTCCGGGTTTACTGCAGCATACCAACCTTCAAGGTCTGTATTTACGGGGGATGTTATTCCAGAGCCCTCTCCCGAGCAGAGGAAGTCTGGTTTAACTGCAAAACCATCGATGTTAAGTTCGATGTGGAGATGTCCTGGGACGAGTTCGTTTGCGAGTTGGGCGATTACAGAGCCTGATTGATAAGTTCTGCCCGAGGGGAGCTGGTTAATGTGGTTAAGATAGATGCGCCAAATGTGTCCGTTTCCAATTGCTTCAAAAATTGCACCATATCCCCATCCTTCTCTTGTGCAGGATGCTTTGTTTGGGACGCTTGCTCCTTGGCAGTTATACCATCCGTCAATAAAGCGCCAAGTTAGGGGGCTACACGTTTCGCTTCCAGGATCACAAAGATAGGGGAGCGCTACATCTGCATAAACACCATTGCAATCAACCACATCTGCCGCATAGCCGTAAACAGAACATCTTGTTGGCGCTGAAGAGCAGAAATTTCTTCCGTTTGCAGGATCAGGGCCAAGACATCCTCCCATTGAAACAATGGGAATAGAATAAGTACAGGCATTTGTTGCAAAACCCCAGTAAGAGTTGCTTCCGTGACCTGTTTCGTTTTCCGGATTATAGGAGCCTGAGGTGATTTCGGGACAACTGGAAACTAGGGGACAGGTTCCCGATGCTACTATACCTTGGGTTAATTCTCCTCCTTGAAGCGGTGATCCCTGTGGAACTATATAGGCTCCTGAGTTGATTATAAAAAGAATTATTGAGATAGAAATAATGATAACCAAAAGAGCAATAAATATTTCTGTTAGGATAAGTGAGAGAGAGATAAAAAGGCCGGCTATTACTATTTTTCTGAACCTTGGGCTTATTGCAAAAAGCATGAGTGTCGCGCCGATCGGGCCGCCTATTAAAAACCCAGCTGAAAAAACGCCAAGTAGCCCTAAGTCCCCAACGCTTCCTTGAGAGGCTCTTTTTGTCATACTTGCAACTCTTGCAACTGTTTTAACTGCTTTATCGGCGAGAAAAGCGACGGCTGCAGCAGCACCTCCTTTTGAAAGCAGTTGTTTGTAGATTAAGTTATAGGTTTTGTTTACGAAGACTTTGGTTTTTGAAATAATATTTTGTTTTTGGCTTAGCAGTATTGAGCTTAAACCAGCTACTTGTGCGAGTTCCAGTTTTTCGTTTTGTACGTCTTTTCCCTGATCGGTGGCATTAATAAAAGTATTTAGCTTTTCTTCTATTTGTTTTTGTTCTGGGGAAAGAATAAAACCGAGATCTTCGATGCTTTGAACTGTTTTTGTTGCCTCTAGAACCTCGTTTATTAACTCGTCAAGATTTTTTTTATCTTTTGGGTCCAGATTTGGGTTATTAAGAAGTTTGCTAGCAATGGTTAGCGCTTCTTTTTGATCGATGCCGTACTTTTGGGGGTCCTTGATGGCTTTTTCGAGATTTCCCGAAGCTTCTTTTAGATCTGATTGGAGGTCCGGGGAGGGTGGTTTTTTCCTATCTCCGTGTGACAGCATTTCAAAAAGGGACGGGGTTGTTATCATAATGCCAAGCTGAGAGGCAGCTATTTTAGACATCTTTATGGAAAGGTCAATTCGAGCAGATTGGGGAAGTTTGTCTAAAATTTCGGGGTTGATATCTACGCTGTTAGTGATAAGCCAAGCTTGGTTTAAAAGTTCTGGTAGTTCTACAGGAAGAGTGCTGCTTTTCGATGCGGATTCTGCTGCCTTGAGTAGTTGGTTTCTAAGTCTTATTAATCCCTCTTTTTTTTCCGGAAGTTTGAATGCCATTTTAGACAATATTTCCTTTCTCTTTTGAGTAGCCTATGATTTTTGCGGACTCGACCGGCGTGAGCTCGGGCGAGCCTGGATTTTTTTCAAGGTCTTTTGGATTAGTTGTTATTAAGCGATACTCTTCGTTTGATGCAACAATTCTTATTGGTGCATGGTGGGGGCCTGCAAAGAGAATGCCTTCGCCTACGTTTGCACCGAGAAGGAGCTGTTTTTCACCCTGTGACAAATAGAATGTTTCTGAAACTTTGTCTATTGCGGCCGGGCTTTGTTTGAGAAGGAGCCTTAGGGCCGAGTTTGTAACTACTGCTTTACCAATGTCTTGGGCTAGAAAATCCTCAACGTCTTGGGTGATTGTTGTCAGGCCAAGATAGTATTTACGGGCTCTTTTGACGATAGACCAGAGAAATTGAGCAGTATCAGGATAGCGCATCATGTGCCAAGCTTCGTCAACAACAAGGATGCGTTTTTTTATGTCGCGCCTTATTTTTGTCCAAATGAAGTCGAGAATTATAAACATTGATATTGGGCGGATGCTATCTTCAATATCTCTGATTGAAAAGACGGTGAAGGGGTTTTTTATATCTATGTTTGTATGCTTGTCAAAGACACCTGCGTAGCTGCCTCTTACAAATTTTTCAATGCGTGCGGCGAGGTCTAGGGCTTCGGCGGTTTCCATTCCAATAAGAGCTTTATAGAGATCTTCAATAAGAGGCGGCTCTTTGGTTTGTGTTTCGGGATCGGGAGTAATGCCTTTTGCGCGGTAGGCGTTTATGAGAGCCCGATCAAGAAGCGCTTCTTGGGAGGCATTCATCTGTCCCATTATTATTTTAAACAATGAATGCAGCGAGAGAAGTTTGAGATTGAGCTGGTTTTCGCCTTTTTCGTATATTTGAGCGAGATCAAACGGATTTATTTTTGAGGGGCTTGAGTATGAGAATTTAATGTATTCTCCTCCTACAGCTTCACAGAGTGTTTGATATTCGTTTTCCGGATCTATTACTATTACTTCTGTGCCAAACATTAAAGAACGAAGAGACTCCAGTTTTACAAAGAAGCTTTTTCCTGCACCAGATGTGGCAAAAACGGTCATGTTTGAGTTTTCGAGTGAGAATCGATCGAATATAATGAAAGACTCGTTTTGAGAGTTTATTCCGTATAAAATTCCTTCGTCGCTACTTAGCTCGGCTGTTGTAAACGGAAAGGTGGTAGCAAGAGATGTCGTGTCCATGTTTCTTGTTATTGAAAGCATGTCGCGGCCAAAGGGCGCTGTTGAGAGAAAACCTTTTTCGTGATCAAGGGCAGCATGCTTTGCGACGATTAAAAGAGAGGATAGGGTGGATTCTACTCTTTTTGTAATACTATTTAGGGCTTCGAGAGAGGTTGCCGGAATTGTAATATAGAAGGAATATTCGAAAAAGCGCTCGGCTCCTCTAACGAGCTGTTCTTGGAGCATTTTGGCGTCTTCCAGTTTTGCTTCGGTTGCTGGGTTTATTATTTTTCCTCTTTGGATGTCCGTTGCAATTTCAGCCTCCATTTCTGTAATTTTTCTTCTTAATTCGTCGAGGATTGTTCTTCCCTCGACAGGATAGATAAAGAATGAAATATCAAGGCTGTGGTCAAAATTTATGATCGGCTCCATCCATCCGGGGACGACAAAGCGGGGGTATCCTGCTACAAAAAGTGTTCTGAAATATACTCCGTCTATTTCTATATAATCGAAATCAAGCTCGATTTTGTTTGGAGCAAGGACGTCAAGAAGCGACATGTTTTTGAGTTCCGCTACCGGATCGGTAAATTTTTGTTTTTGAATTTTTTGGTCTTGGTTTGTTGGGGCAGGAATTTCGGGGTTTGGCATTTGGAGGCTTGGTTTTTTTTGATTTTTATTGCCCCTGGCTTTAAATAGATTCATTTTTAATTTTCTCCTCCTTTTCTTTTACTTGTATGGCTTCGAAATCGGGATTATAGATATTGTAGTAGAGTTTAATTATTTCTTCGTCGCTTAGCTGGCGCATTTTTAAACCCAGGCGGGTGGCCTGTCTAATTAAGTGATCTCTTTTGGGGTAGAGCGAGGTTTGGATTTTTTTGATAACGTATTCTTTGGAGTATGGTATTGCCCTTTTCTTTTTTTTGAAATCCAGTAGCGATTTGGCGTTAAGGCCCAGCTCAAATGGAGAGAAGGGGATTACTATAAAAAATCTTTTTCCAAGTACATTTTTTTTCTTTATGGTTTCTGATATAAAATTTTTGTAGCCTATCATTAGCCCTTTTAGTTTTTCGCTTTTTACGTTTGGAATATGTTCTTCTATTGATTTAATATATTTTGACACGTCTTTTTTTTCGGTTCTTACCAAAATTTGGATTGGGAAGCTAAGGCTATTGATAAGTGCTGCAAAAGCTGCAACAACGGCTTCTTGTTCGCGTTCGGACAGAAGGCCGAAGTTAAGGGACGTGGTTTCGAGCACTATTGCCGCACCTGCGTCCTTGAAAAGGACTATTCCGTTTTCGATTTCAGCAATGGGGATGTGGTTTTGAGTGGTGCCGACAAGGGGTTTGTCCGGAATGTTTAGGAGCGGTATTTTTTTGACGGGGTTTTGCATTTTAGTTTGGTTGAGACTTTGCTTTTATGGCGATGGGTTGAATAACCTGTCCGTTTGCTTCTATTTCAATCGGGTCGAATGCAAAACCTTCTTTTTCAACTGTAATTTGATATTTGCCGTTATTTAGCGGTGTGACTATTAGGAAGTGGCCTGCTTTGTTGCTTTTAAGGGCGCGTACTGGGCGGCCTTGGGCGTCTTTTATTTCGAGTATTGCGCCTTCTATAATTTTTCCTTCAGCGCTTATTGTTTGGCCAACAACTATATTGGGTTGGGTTGGGGGGGCGGGCGGTGCTGATTCCGGGCTAAATTGTGCAGCTTGGGCTTTTTGGATTTGTTGTGCAATGAGTGTTTGCGGTGCGTTTTTTGTTGCTACTTTTTCGTTTTCGTTTACGTTTATATTAAAGCTGGGTTTTGGTACATGGCGGGTATTAACGGAAACGGCTGTTGTTTCTGGCTGCGGTGTGTCGCTGACTGGCTGGGGCGGGATTGAAACCGCTTGTTTGGGCGGGCTTGCTGAGGATATTGAAAAAAGATTTGTGAATTTGTCAAAGAAATTTTTTTCTGCTTTCTCAAGGTTTGATAAGGCGGGGTCTTGTGGCTGGTTGGATTCTTGAGCTGCCTCTTTGACCACCCCTGGAGTTGTCGGCTGGGCAAAAATAACCGATGGACTTTGAGTTTTTTGCCAAGTGTAGATTGTGGGCGAATAGACGGACCGGAAAAATGCTTTTACCCATTCTTCCAGTGGGCGTTCTTCAAGAGGAAGAAAGGCAAATGCTGCTCCTGCCAGCGCAAAAAAGATGATAAGCGGCCATTTGATAAAGCCTGGGAAAGGGGAAGCGTAAAAAAGAAGCGCGATTAAAGCCCCGCCCGCAAGCTGAAAGAACTGCTTGACGGTCATATCTCCTATGAGTCTAAATTGATAGGAGCTTATGTTTTGTGGAACCGGATGTTGTTCGAATGTTGGGAATTGATCGTGCATGGCTTGTTTGTGTAATGTATATACATTAATTGTAGTGCATGTAGCTTATCTTTCAAGAAGTGGGGGTTTTCACGGAATATTTTGATATAAAAGGGGTTAAAATGATATAATCAGCCTATAAATCTGCCATGGATGATGCTATGAGTCCTGAAATTCATTTTAGACCAGACGATTTGGGCGTGGGCGGAGCTCCTGAGCGGGGAGAGGGCGCGCGTGGGGTTCCTGCTGAAGAAATAATTAGCAACCTTAGGAGTTACAAGGAAGAAATTAAAAGAACACATAAAGACATATCTTCAGATAGATTGAGAGAGTTAAATAATTGGATTAAACACGGTCAAAATTTGTTGGGGGAATATTTAGAATCGGCCCCTGGTTTTGAGGGCTTTGCACAAAAGATTGTAGATAAAACAGATGTTTTTGATAGGGGCGGAAAGAGTGATTGGGGAGAATATTTTGAGGGAATAAGCTCTACTGCTCAAGAGTTTGAAGATGCTTTAACCAAAGAAGATAAAAAGAAATATAAGGGGATTTTTGAGGCCGCTGCCCAAAATTTGGTGAACAAACTGGATATGAAGCGAAAGCGGGCAAGCAGCGCATTTGGCTTAAAAGTGAAAGCTGATGCGTCTGACAGACTTGAGGACTCTAATTTTGTTCCAACAAGCTGGTTTGAAGAGAGATATAACATTAATAGCTTAACGGGCGATATGCCCGCTGAACCCGTAAGATCTCCCAGCCTGGAGCAGTTACGGAGAAGGGGGGAGGAGTTAAGACAAAGAGGCGGTGTTTTGGAGAGAATAGCAGGGGCGGTAGAGCAACAAAGGGACGTTGCTTTTTTAGAGCATCAAAGGTTGGCGGGTATACCCGAGAGACAAAGGCTGAACTTTCTTGATTGGGAGGAGAATCCTCCTACTGATAAATTAATTCCTATTCCTGAATTGCGAGATGAAATGTGGCTTGGGTTGACTGATAAGGAAAAAGAGTTGTGGCAAGCGAGGCTAAAGCTGGTAAATGGGAGGATTCTTAAACTTCACGATTTAGAAGCCTATATTAAAGATAAAAGTTTTGTTTCAAAAATTAATGACAGAGAACTTCAAGAATTAACCGATTGGGAAGGACAGTATGTTTCGCAGGCGCTATGCCTATTGGTTGTATCAGTGGTTGAAAATTTGAAGTTTGATGAATTAAAACCTGATGGCTCTCGGGCTAATTTAAAACCTTTAGGTATTTATAATGTAGATAGTCCGGATAAGTTTGCGGCTTTTAGAGATAGAGTAAGGAAATACATGGTTCATCGTTTCGATTTGATTAATGAGCAGGCGCGTGGTGGATTGGCTTATGAGGAGGCATATGGCGCTGCATACGCAAAAGCTAAGTTGGCCGAGCAGATTGCTATGAATATAATTATTAATTCGCATTTAATTGAGCATATGTTTATTGGCAGAAATTATAATTCTGAAATATTTCTTTATGATGGAATGTTTAGCTCGTCTTTGTGGGAGTTAATGCATCCAAGACAAAAAGCATTATATGAAGCCAGTTTAGGCAGAACTTGGCCGGACAACGAGCTTGGGAGGTGGATAAGAGAACATTTTGCTCCTTATAAAAACAGATCAACTTTTAGTAAGATTGTTCCTTTAAAGGTTGGAGAAAACATTGAACTTTTTTCTATAAAAGCTCCAATAAAGCCTCCGCAATTGTTAAGTAAATTTTTAAGACATTTTCCGATTGTAGGGACTCCTGGAGAGAGTGATATTCCGTTGCCAGAAACAATGATTGATAGCTTTTTTTGTGATACGAAAATATTTATACCAAAAAGGAGAAGGAGTGCTTTAGTAGATAGTTTGTTAGCGCATGGTCAAAATATAGTAAACCCTCGTGTCCCTTTAAGAGAGATTCGTGGGGTAAAAATAAACTGGAGATCTGAGGCTCAAGATGTTGATAATATTTTGGATTCAGACATGAAAGGCGGTCCCTTTGCTTTTTACAATGCATATAGGTTAAGAAGTGCGCAGACTTTATTTAAGGCTTTTACAGCAAAAGCGGATCCCAATCAGTCGATGGATTTACCTCAAGATGTGACATGGAATGATATTGGGAAAGCTGGTAAAAATATTGGGTACGACAAAGACGGCAGACTTAGAAAAGCAATTGTTTATTTGTTAAGAAATGTTAAGGGTGGAGACCCAAGGCTTTATTCAAAAGATTCTGATGAAAAGGAAAGTGCGAGATTTCGTAGAAATTGGGTTAAACCAGGGAGAAGGTTTTTTCAGCCTAAAAAACAAGGACGAATGTCTCTTTTTTGGAGAAGGTGGCAGTCAAGAGATAGATATCCTGGTTTTTTTGATAACTGAGTTTATCTTCTAGCTGCTTGGATGCTTCTTTTTGTCCATCTGTATGGCGCTGAAGCAGCTGATCCTATTTTAGGAAGTACGTTTTTGTTCGCCCAGCCGGCTTGGCCTGTTTCTGGGGGTGCTATTCCCGTAAATTCGGACAAAGCTGTGCCGTAGCCAAAGGCCCTGCCTGTCATAAGGGCGTTTATAAGCTGATCTACTTTTGCTGCCATTGTAAGAATTACTACACTTACTATTACAAAGGCGAAGTTGAGAGCGGCTCCGTTTAGATCGAGAAAAGGCGGCCATCCTTGACCTTCGAATTGATTGTAGCTTGCCGGGTTGAAAGACAGAATTTCTAGTTCTGGAATTCCTATTTCAGGAACGCCGAGGTCGATAAACGTAATTGCCGCGGATGAGGCAAAGATTAGTGCCAGTAGTAACAACAACCCCAAAGCGGGGAAAACGGCAAGGTTTTTAACGAAGTTTTTAAGCCAATTACTAAATCCAAGTCCAGGTATTACTACGCCGAGCGTTAATTGAATGGGAGCGATAATGGTAAGAATTAAGATAGTAGCAAACGTTTTGAAAAGAAGAATTACTAGTTTGAAGAACGTAAAAAGCGCTGCGAATATAAATATAAATATAAAAACAAGCATTAAAAGCCCAAGGCCGACACCGCCTGCGCCACCGCCGACTTGCCCTGAGCCAAGATCAGCGACGCCGTATGCAAAAAATCCGAGGGCAGAGATAAAATATACATAAAGAAGGTAAAAAAATATGCCTAATATACCTGCGCCATAACCGATTTTTAGAGGATCCAAGCCTTTTGTTAATAAGTTAAAGATATCAAGAGCATTGCCTGTTCCACCAACAAGCAAGCTTATAAGACCTATTGTTACGTACATTATATCGATTAAAAAGCCGGCGATAGGATATGAAAATGTGACTAATATGAGTGCAAGAAATATTCTTGGGAGTGCGGATTGAACAGTAATTACCGCTTGTGGTGAGATTTTTACGCGAAACATTATCATAAACGACAAGACAATAGTTACAAGCACAAAAAGCGTGTAGGCAATGTTTCTTGAGATTCTCCACAATCCTCTTATTGGTCCGAGTGTTTGAAACCCAAAACCTGTAGTTTGGGCTTTAGCTTCAGGAATGAGTTTGATGTTTTTTATAGCTTCTTTGGTATAAGTTATTCCCGATAGCGGTTTATCTCTAAATATTTCCTTCAGAAGATGTTTGCCGCTTTGCCCTTTGTTTTGGGCGATTGGTTGTGGAGCAGTGCTATTTGAAGAAAGTTCTGAAATATCTCCTGTTGTAATGAAATTTACTATATTTACCGGATTAATGGGAAGTCTTTCTGTAATTGTGTGTATTAAAAGAGCTATAAATCCGTATGTTACCCATTGAACCTGGGCGGCGGTGTAGCGCTCTCCAAATATTTCCGCGGGATTTTCGTCGTCGTAAACTTGAGTGTACCATTGGCCAAAGGATTGATTGTACCATTGAGCCTTGGCAGGAGCGGCAAAGATAGATAAGAATAGCAAATTGGCTAAAAGAAACGATATAAGCAGGCGTTTGAGCATGTTTTTCTTTTTAATTTTTATCATCTTTAATAATATCATTTGTTTTTGAGAAAAGAAAAGAGGCTAATGCTTAATTTATGTTTGGACATGTGTTGTGAAACGGCGTTTGAGGAAATGGGCATGCGGGAGCAACCCAATCCCAAATATTTTGGTAGTCTGCAAGCCTGCTTTGTGAGGGCGGATCTGGAATGCATTCTCCTGCGGCGTTTCTTGTGTCTCCAGATTTGAATAGGTGTGTCCAGTTTTCCATATATGTGTAGCCATTGGTGCATTTTCCTGTTGAGATATTGCAGTCTATGCATTCCGGGTATGTGGTGTTCCAGATGTTTGTAAGATTAAAGAACCATCTTATTTGTTCGTTAAAATCTGCCGCTATTTCTGGCCTGTTTATCCCAAAGTCTTGGGTAGTACAAGCTTGGTTGTAGTTGCTTGCTGCGCTTTCTGCAAGCCATATTGTGAGAACAAACGCTGGGTTATAGCCCGCGTTTAGCGATCTTTTTACTACGTCGTTGTAGCATTCTTTTGCAAAATGTCTGCCGGCGCCTGCGTACCAGGCGTCTGCGAGTCTAATTATATTTTGTTTGAATGTTCCTAAATAGGCTGTTGGAATTTCTGAATCTGGTACGTTTTGGTTGCAGTTTATGGGGCAGTCTGTGTTTTGAGGCGGAGGCGGGGTGGATGACGGGCCTGATTGGGTGGTTTGAATATCTTTTGGCCTAAGGGCTTTTTGAATGCCTTTTAGAAAGTAGTCGTAGATTGAGCCGATATGGGGAAAGAATATTTTTGCGCTTGAGCCCGGTCTTGCTGCTGCCGGATTTCCTGCAAATACTTGGACATTTCCGTCTTCTGAGGAGTAGCTTGCGTTTGCTTCTGCCGGGATATCTTCGATTTCTTCAACGGGTGCTTCTGCTCCTACTTTTGGATAAATTCTTCTGAAGACCGACTGGTTTCCGTTTACTAGTCTGTCCCAGACTTCTTCTGCCTTTGGTGTGCCTACATAGATTGATGTGGCCGTTTTTATGTTTATTGTGCAAAGCCCTGGATTCGGGGGCGAAAAGGTGCTTGAAGAAGTGCAGGCTCCCGCAGTTCCATTACAGGGAAAATTTCCTTCCTCTCCTACCGGTTGCCAACTGCCTAGTTCTGTGCATAAATATGGCTGGCACTCATCTAAATTACAGTGGACTTGGCCGGGGTAGCCGATGCCATCGCAAACCGGCTCTGCAAGATAGAAAGAGCACTGGAAGGTGCCTGAATATGTTATGTTTCCGTCTATTGTCCGTTCGTCGTTTTCAGGCTGGATCCACGGAAGGCCTTCTTGGCCGAAGTCGCCGCCATACAGATCGTCACCCGGGTTTTTTCTGGTGTCTAGGTATTCACAGCGCTCTGTGTTGTAGTAACCTTGTTCGTTGATATTTGAGAAGCCACCCTCTCCTTTTGTAAGGAAGGTTTGCTGAAGCAGATATCCTAGTTCTGCGCTTTCCTGCATGTGGGGGAAATAGAGAAACCTCATTTTTCCGTCGTCCGGCAGGATTGTGCCCGGATTTGGTGTAAAATTAATATCTGTGATATTTGCGTCGCTTGGCGGCTGCTGCGTAAGAGCTGTGTCTAGGTGGCCTTCTGCATATCCGGTTCTATCTTCAGTTGATGAGAAGGGAATATAGCTAAAGAGGTTTGACCAATAATTGAATTTTAATGGATTGTCGTAGCAAAGATAAAGATTGGGCACAATGTCTAGGAGAGATCCTAAAATTGATCCTATGCCAGGGATTTGATCGAGTGGTATATCACCAAGATCCAAACTTGGTGTGCAGCTTTGTCCGCGCCAACGCCTGTATTCTTTCCAGTATTCTTGAAAATTTTCGTATTTGGTGCCGATGTCTTCGTCGTACGGAGGAAGGCGGTTCCATTTGTCCAGCTCCTCGTTTACTCCTCCCTCGAGCCAGTCGGAAAGTCGGTGTATTTGTCTTTGGAATAAATCAGGAATTATAAAGTCGTTTTCTTTTTTGGGTTCATAGCATGGACCAGGTATTCCTCCGATTTCGTCTATGTTGAATATGTCCCAAAAGTTAGGTATAGATAACCCATACGTGCAGCCGACAATTTGGTTGTGGCGGATGTTTCCGGCGACGTCGGGGCCTCCAAAGCCGGATGCTTCAAAAATTTGTTTCTCTCTTTCTCTTACTTGGATTCTCCAGGGTAAAAGTTTTCTTAGGGGGCCTGAGAAGTTTATTAATAATCTCGTGTCGCGGAATATTTTTTCGAATTTAGGATCGCTTATATTGTCTGATTTTTCGGGATAATCGTTGGTTACTGCAAGCAACGGATCTTCGGCTCTTGCTATTGTGCCGTTTAAGTACCAGCTGACGTATTCGTTCATTCTTTGGGCGGGAGTAACTGAGTCTGGGATTCTTTGGTGCGGCCAGGGTTCATCACCTTCGGTTGAAAAAGGGTCTTCGGTAAGTCCCATGATGGGGAGGTCTGCTTCTGAGAGACCTACCCTTATTGGTATATTTCTGTTTGTAATTTCGTAATTGCAAATTATGTTTTGTCCGTCTTCTGTGCAGTCAATTAGTGAAATTCCATCGGGCAGGTCTTCGCCGTATCTTATTTCGAGGGTTTCCTGAGTTATAAGGTCGTTTCCGCAGAGGAGAAAGCTTGTGTCCATAATGTCGGGTGGGAGCGGGCATGCAGGATATGGACGCAGGGAGTGAAATTCGGGGAAAAATTCATCTTCGCACTGCACACCCGAGGCTCCAGGGCCAAAAGCTCCTGGTGCAGTGCAGCCTGAGGGGTCGGCTGTGTTTCCATAGTTGTCCGTTCCCATTAGCCCAACTGTCATAAATGGAGATTCGAAACCCACTATTCCCCAGCCTCTCATGTAGATTATTTTTTCGTCTGAGCCGGGGCCTGAGGTTGCGCCCATGGCGATTACCGGCTCGTTGTTTTTTAGTCCGGTGCAGAATTCGTATTCACCGGCGTCGTAATAGGTAAGAGAGACGGAGATGGTGGATCCACAGGTGTTTGGGGATTTATATCTATCTGAATACGGGCTTTCTTCGATTTCACAGTAAATTTTACCCCCTCCGGATTGGAGGATATTGTTGTTTATCGTTACTATTTGCCATGGATTGTGGGTGATGTAGGAATAGGATTGTCCTGTGGTCATTGAGCCGATTCCGGCTGGGGCCCACCAGGCTCCGTCTGTTGTTACTTGAGAGCCTGGAGTATAGGTGGTGCATCCTGGGTCTGAAGTATAAACTGCTTTGTCAAGAGTGCCCTTACAGTGTGCATTTTGGAGCCTGTTTCCAATTGAAATTGCCCAGCTTGTATCCTCTTGTCTATAAACGCCATTTGCTCCTATGCAGAACTGTTCGTAGTTTGCGTTTTTGTATTGCCTTGCGGCTTGGCCTATTGCGTGACAATCTCCTTCTGAAGAAAAGCTGATTTGTTCTCCAGAGCTTAAAGAATGGGGGACAAAGTCGGGTCCTGCAATGAAATCTCTTAGGTCCACCGGGGTTTGTGCATATATAGATTTGCTGAGAAAAATTAAAAAAGTGAATACGCTGGCTTGTATGAGGGTAAATTTTATTACCTTTTTTTTCATTGTTTTTTGAAAAGATTTTTATATTCTTATTCTGAATTGGCGTAGATAAGTAGCTCCTGTGAATGCGGCGATAAATTCTAATATCAAATAGGCTAGGGCAATAAGGACCATGCCTAAAATTGCGTAAGTTATGGTTTTTTGAGCTGCCTCGACTTTGCCCGCGTTTGAGCCGGCTGTGAGGTATTTGAATCCACCTATGATAAGAAGAACAAAAAGGACAATGGCGGCAAGCGGAATAGCAAGGCTTATTACAGATTCAAATACGTCTTCGAGGCCTCTTAGTATTGGCACATCTCCGTCTTGGATGTTGCTTGGATCTATTGCATAAACAAATGGGGTAAGCATGTTCATAACTCATTTTATATTGGAGAAAACATCTCGGCAAGGCTTTCGTTATTTTGAAAGACAGTCTTCAAAAGAATAGAGTGTAAATGAATTATTGATATTAATAATGTTTGATTGTTTACAGGATTTGTTAAGGGTGAGGATTAAATTGATTTTATCCTTTTCGCTATTTGATTTAATCGGCCTTTGAATATCTACAAATAGATAGTTTTCATATTTAATTTTGAGTGGGAGGCGGGGCGGGGAATAATTTGTTAAATGCTTTTGGGTAATTGTTTGAGAGTTTTCAATTAGACCGGGGTTAAAAAAATTTACCGGAATTAAATTCTTTTTGTTTTTGAAGAATTTTAATTTGAAAGCGAGGGGATAAATTTCTCTGTCGATTGCGAGAGCTACCTTTTTGTTCTCGGGAAAGGAATTGACAGCGTTGACTATTATTTGGTTATTTTTTTGGATGGTTGTTTGGTTGTAGATATGTCCTAAAAATCCCAGACAAAAGAAAAGGGAAATTGTCGGTTTATAAAGCGAGTTTGTTTTGAAAGCGTTGTTTAGAGCTATTAGTCCCCAGCCTGCCAGGGTGCTAAGCGTAAAAAGCAGGGGAGTTGAATACCTTACTCTTACAGAGGTTTTTGTAATTATTGTAATAAGAAATAGTATTAGAGCAACAATTTGGGCATAGTAGAATGCTTTGGGTGTTTTTGTGTTGTTTTTGTAGATTCCCAAAAAAATTAGCAGGAGAAAAAAGATTAGAGGAATATCCAGGGCGGGATGTTGAGAATAGAAGCCTGAAATGTGGGTGCTTAATAAATTTATTGGGTTTGAATAAAATTCGTTTATCCAAGAGAACCTATGGGTATTAATTATGATTTGATCCAGCGCAAATAGTTTTAGAAAAAAAAGCAATATAATTAGTTGAAAGATTGATGAGTAAATTAATAATTTATTTTTTTTGATTAAACAGATGGCAATTAGGGTAAAGAGTCCTATTAAATAGTTGATGTAGCCCAGTGACAGAAGAAGTAGGGCGCTAATATTAATAGTTATTAGGTTTATCGGGCTTATTTTGTTTTTATTAGCCGTATAAAACAAAGTGGAGAGAAAAAGCAGAAGTATGGGTGCTGAAAGGCTTGTTTGTTTTACCTCTGTGCTTATTGAGAGAAAGGTGTAAGACGAGAAAAACAGTACAAGCCCGTGTTTGAGCTTGAATTTATTGATTAATTCCTTTTTGTGTAGAAAGAAAATGGTACCCATGGAAAGGATGAAGCTTGCTGACGTGATTATTAATTTTGTCGCGGTCGGATTATCTACCGGGAGAAATTTTAATAAAAAATAAAACCCGGGAGGGTGTGGCTCTGCTTTGATTGTATTTAATAGAGTGCTTATTGGCTGTTTGCTTATTTCGGTAACTATGATTTCGTCATACGAATAGTTGTATTTAAAAATACTTATAAAAATAAGATTAAGCGAGTAGCCAAGAATTAGAATAAAATAAACCATTAGTTGGCATTATAACCGTAAACCCCCGTTTAACTAAACGAGGGTTCTGGTTTAAACCAAAACCAGCTTTTTTAAGGTTTTGGTTTAGCTGATGGTTCCACCTCCGCCGCCGCTACCAAGACCCGGGATTGTGAAATTGAAAATTTCAATGCCGAAGGCGTTTCCAAGCAGGGATACGATTGCCCAAGCGGCAAAGACGATGATTAAGCCTATTAGGGCTGCTGTGATTTGGTTTCTTGCCGATTCGGTGCTTCCTTTATCTCCACCCGAGGTGATCCATCTTATACCTCCTATTACCAGCATAAAGAAAAAGAGCAAGCCGGCAACGATTAAGATTATTGTTACAAACCAACTAATCCAGCTTCCCAGATCCGCTCCTGTTATAACATCGAAACCTTCGGGCTGAATGTTGACAGTAGTATCTTGTTGGGCAAAAATTGTTGAAAGAAAATTCATTAATACTTTTCACCTCCTTATAAATTATAACTTAATGCTAGATGTTTGCTGGCTTTGTTGTCAAGCTTAGTTGATTACCAGGCTTGCTATATCTATTGACGTAATGTTGATACCAAAGATTTGCTCAACCGCTGTGAGTATTGCCCAGATTGCCAAAAGGACCAGCAAACCTATACCTGCGTTTGTGAGTTTGGTTCTTGCTTCTTCTACCCTGGCTTTGTCTCCGCCTGCTGTAATCCATCCGATGCCTCCGATGAGAAACATAAAAAGAAAAGCGACCCCTCCTGCGAGCAGAAAGATTGTTACAAGGGTAGAAAGAAGCGCGCTGAAATAATTTGGACTACCTCCTCCTGTAAGGAAACTGTTTAAGTTTCCAAGAATGGGGTTGTTGACAGCAATGTGGTTGTTCATATTTAAGTTAATACAGCAAAAAGAACGGGTATTTCAAGAAATTCTAGATTAAATATTATGCCAACAAGTTGAATTAAAAAGATTGCCGATATTACTATTACTAATCCCACGAGGCTTGTTGCCAGCTTTTTTTTGGAAGCTTCGAGCCTTGCCTTGTCTCCTCCTGATGTAATCCAGGATATTGCCGCGATAAAAACTTGGAACGTAAACCAGATAAAGGCTATTGCCGTCATTACGCCAATTATTGTAGAAAGGAGCGTGTCAAGCGTTGATGCGGGATCTCCGCTTGGATCGGCAAGGGGCCCTGTGCCCGGGCCGGTAAAACCTCCGTCTGGAAATAGGTTGATTTGTGATAGCTTGTTCATGGCGTTGGTATTACGGGCATAAGCAGGGCTGTTGCGTTGTCGAATAATAGTAATCCTACGATGGCTGCCAAAAGGAATGAGCCGACAAGGAAAACTAAGCCCATTATAGTTTGGTATATTTTTTTCCATGCGTTGCTGGCTTTTTGGGGGTCGTCGCCGGCGGAAAGAAAGGCATAGCCGGCGATTATAAAGTTAAAAAGGGCGTATATGCCTCCCGCGATGATTAAGATGCTAAAGATAAGCTGTAGAAGTTCTCCTAGTGCTCCACCTTCGACTGTGCCAAAGCCTACAATGTGCGCCGGTGGGTTTATTTCTCCTATTACTTGTAGCATTTAGTTAACCTCCATATCCAAACAGGCTTACAGGATTTGTTAGAAAATCTACTCCAATGATAATTTCGATAATTCTTATAATCCAGTATGCTCCGAATATAATTATAAATCCTATTGCCGCCCATGTCATTGCTTGTTTTCCGTCCGCCGTACCTCTTGGGTTGTCTGCACCTGCGCTTGTAATAATTTTAAGCCCGCCAAAGATAAAAAGAAGTATTACTATTACGGATGCGATTGCGAGCGAGGTGGATAGAATAAGGCCTGCCAGGTCGCCTAAATGGAGGCCTCCTTGTGTTCCCCAGGGGGAGCCGAATTCTTCTGCTATGTTTACTTGTGCAAGATAGTTCATTGTTATTATGGTTGCGGGCGTGGGCTAAAAATTTCAGAAACAGATTCTAACCCAAGTACAAGGCCTACGATTTGTACTATCCAATAAGCTGTAAAGATAATTATAAATCCGATGACTGCGTTGGTGATCGTTTTTTTTCCTGCTTCGACTTTATCCGGGTTTCCTCCTGAGGTTAAGAGGGTAAAACCGCCGAAAAGAAGATAAATCAGAAGTGCAAGTCCCGAGATGAAGAAGAAAAACATAATTAGACCGGGGAAGCGGCCTGAGCCGCTAAAGAGAGACCCGATTGTGCTGTTTTGATTCAGGTTTGGGGCTGTTTGAGAGATTAGGTCGTTCCATTCAATTGCGTATACTTTGCTCATGTTTTTATTTTACTATTAAGTTGTTGTGAATTAAAGAATTTTTAGGATATCTACTCCCAAGAATCTAAGGAGAAATACCGAAAAAACAAGCATTATAAGGCCTGCAACGGCCGAGAGGAGTATTTCGTTTCCGAGCTTGTATTTTCTCGGATCGCCCTGGGAGGTCATTATCAGAAGCCCTGCATAAATACTCAAAAGGAGGAAAATGCCTCCTGCTATTCCAAGAGACCAAACAAGAGATTGAGAAACGAATCTATCTATATCCGAGATTGATATGCAGCCTATGGCTGTGTTTATTTCGTTATTTTGACAGTGGAGGGATTCGTCCGGTTGAGTTGGCGGTGATGTTGAGGATGGGTTTGTTGGGCTGGGACTAAGCTGTGGAGGATTATAAGGATCTTCCAAACAGGCAAAGGGAATTCCGTCTGGATTTGCAGATGAGTGATCGAAGCATTCATCGAAACTTAGCCCTTGGCAGCCGTTTCCTGGTGTATAGTGCTCGCCACATGTGTCTTGAATAAAGGCTTGAGGATCTATTGCACATGCGTTGTCGTTTGGAAGCCAGGTACAAAAATAAGTGGCCGGAGGTTGTTGTGCAAATATGATGGACGTCACAATCGGCGATATTAATAAGATTGCAGTATGGATGGCAATGAGCAGTTTGATTTTTTTTTGGTTCATTAATTGAATCCAGGTAACTTAAGAATTTCGACTCCAAAGAGTCTTAGGATAAAAACCGAAAAGATTAAAAGTACAATTCCTCCGATAGCCGCAGTGAGAAGCTCTTTTCCCGCACCTATTTTTTCAGGATTTCCTGAAGAGGTCATTATTTGGATGCCTGCATAGACAATTAGGGATATTGCTATTGCTCCTGCAATTCCGATAAACCATCTAAGAAGGAATTCGAGCAGGGCTTCCTCGTTGTTAATTGGTATGCACCCTATTGCCGTATTTATTCCTGTTCCACCTTGGCATTTTAGGTTTTCTTTAACGGTAAATTCCAGTTCGGGGTCGGGAAGAGCGGCGAAAACCCTATTGCTGTTTACAAAAAAAAGTAGATTGAAAAATATAAAAGCAAGAAAAATTTTTTTCATGGCTTTAAAAATCGGGTAGATTTAGTATATCAGTTCCGAGTGTTCTTAAAAGAAAGGCTGATATTATGATAAAAACGATCCCCATAACGGCTGAAAATATTACTTCTTTTCCCAGGGCTACTTTGTTTCTGTCTCCTTGCGACGACATAATCAAAAATCCTCCGTAGATAATTAAGATAATTCCTGTACCCCCTAAAATTCCTCCAGTCCATGTTAAAAGAAAAATAAGATTTTCGTTTTTATTTGAGATTGAGATGCATCCGATTGCTGAGTTTATTCCCTCCGTACCCTCGTTTGTGATACAAATTAGCTTTTCTTTTGCGCGGATAATGGGTTTTGTTTTAAGAACGCAAGATTGTGGGCTTACGTTTAAGCACTCATCTTTGTTTAAGCCTTCGCACGCATTGCTTGGAGTGTAGCCGTAGACACAAGTATTTGTGGGTCTGCAGCCTAGGGTGTCAGTATAAACACATGTGTGGCGATTTTGATCGGGTTCGATTTGGTTGCATGCCCACTTTGCGTCTAGGCACTCTTCTTTGTTTAGAATGTTGTCACAAGCATTTCCTGCATAAAAGCCTTCTTCGCAGGTAACTTGATGTTCGCTTATTATGCACGAGCCGACGCCATTTTTTTCCTCCCACGCACATTCATAAGCGTTTTGGGCGTTGATTTGTTTGGGTGATTGAAGTGAAATGAATGTTGTTAATAAAAACAGAAAAGACAATTTGAACCTCATGGCTAAATTTTATCATGAAATTGCCTGGTATAATTATTAGAAAAGTAATTAGTAATTAGAATATGAAACAAGTATTTAGTATTTATTTGGTATTTAGCATATTTTCGTTTTTTTTGTTTTTCGTTGTGCCATGGAGGAGCGTGGCTGAGCCTGATTGTAATAACCCTACTTATGGTGATATCGACTATTGTTTATCTAAAATTCAGGGTGAGATTGATGCTTTAACTCCGGCGCATGAGAATAATAAAAAAGAGCTATCTGATTTGAATAGCCAACTAACCAATTTGAAGAACCAGATTGCCGGGGTTTCAAACCAGCTTGATCGGGTGGGGGTTGAGATAAGGCAGAGGGAAGAAGATTTGGCTTATGCCAGGGAGGTTTTTAATGTAAAAACTAATAATCACTACCGATTTTTGAGAACTTATGATCCGCTTTTGCCGTTTTTTTCTTCTGAGAGTGCTTCGAATGCTTTTCGTGAGATAGTTTTGAGACAGAAGGCTGCTGATCAGGATAGGCTGACCATGGAGGAGCTTGCGGATAATCTTTTAAAGTTAAAGACGGATAAAGATGCTTTGGAGAAAAATAAGGCAAGCCTTGCTTCTGTCCAGGCGCAAGTTGACGGAAGGGCAAAGTTTTTGGGGGCGGAGGTTGAAAAGGTTGAAAATTATCTGACAACGCTATCTTCCAAGCAGCAAAGCCTTATAGCTTTGAAGGAGGCGGGTTTTCAGACGTCTATAGGGGATACGCCGCCGACTCTTGAGCCTTGCAGTGGACCGCCTGGATCAAGCAATTTTTGTGATCCCGGGTTTAGGCCTGCTTTTGGCGGGTTTTCTTTTGGAGCGCCACACAGAACGGGTATGAGCCAGTACGGGGCTTACGGCAGGGCAAAATCGGGACAGAGCGCTGAGACGATTCTTTCCGCTTATTATCAAGGAGCAAGTTTGAATAAGGGGTATTCCATACCTTCTACTATAAATGTTTCGGGTTATGGAACGATACCTTTTGAAGATAATTACTTGCTTGGGATTTATGAAGTACCTGAGAGCTGGGGGAATAACGGCGGATACGAGGCTTTGAAGGCTCAAGCTGTGGCTGCTAGGACATATGCTTTGGCTGTGACAAATAACGGTGCCGGCAGCATATGTGCGACAGAATCCTGCCAGGTGTA
The DNA here is from genome assembly GCA_002329465.1 of Candidatus Woesebacteria bacterium UBA1430. Taxonomy (GTDB): domain Bacteria; phylum Patescibacteriota; class Microgenomatia; order UBA8517; family UBA8517; genus UBA1430. The sequence continues at coordinate 43,809 of DCTW01000009.1, forward strand.
TAAACCACAGCTTAAAAGCGGGAAGTGGGCACAGGCCGTTCGGGATACTCGTGGTTGGGTGCTTATTAAGGACGGCGGTCCAGCAAAAACTTATTATGCTTCGACTTCCGGCGGGTTTACCATAAGCCAGTGGGGTTGGAGCGGTATTAAAGATACGTCGGGCAATTGGCCTGACGGCGCTTATGAAAAAATTGCCGGCAGTCCGTGGTTTTATAAGGGTTGGTATAAAAGCCGAAGCGGTGCTTCATGCGGAAGGAGCAATCCCTGGCTGACGAGTGTTGAGATGGCGGACATTATTAATGCATGGCACGTATTGTATAGAGGCGGCGGGGATGTAACACGCGTTTCTCCAATTGATACGGGCTGCTGGGGCGGAAATCCTTATTCCGTGTCTGAGCTTTCCTCGATTGGCGGATATACGAGTGTAAGCGGTGCAAGCGTTGTTTATTCGAATGAGGGTTATACGGCTTCTATTTCTTTTAGTACAAACAAGGGAACGATAAATATTGACGGAGCAGAGCTTAAAAGAGCGTTTAACCTTAGGGCTCCGGGATATATCGGTCTTAAGAGCAGCCTTTTTAATATTGAAAAGCTTTAAAAATTTTATGGGTTTAGCGTGGTATAATCATGCTAGATATGGTGGATATTTTTGTTTCGGGAAAGACGAATTTAAAAAAAAAGAAGAAAGAGCAAAAGGTTGGGACTCGCGGCAAGGCGAAACACAAAATTTATAAGAATACCCATAATCCGATAGCTGCGTTTAATTATTACCCTGACCATGTGAAGTTTATAGCGGCTGATTCGAAGGAAAGAATAATTCTTGTTTTAAGACGACATCCTATTACGAATATTAGATGGGGCGTTGTTGCGCTTTTTATGCTTCTTGCACCCTTTTTTTTAAGCTTTGTGGAGCCTGTTGCGGCGCTTCCAACGAATTTTCAACTTATTGCCTTTTTGATTTGGTATATGATTACTCTGGCTTTTATTATTGAAGAGTTTTTGGGGTGGTACTTTAACGTTAATATTATTACTGACGAGCGCATATTTGATGTTGATTTTGTTAATCTTATTTATAGAGAAATAACGGATGCAAATATTGACCAGATTCAAGACGTAACCGTACAGGTTGGGGGTGTACTTCGAACAATGTTTAATTATGGCGATGTTGTTATACAAACTGCGTCAGAGGTGCCAAGAATCGAGTTTTTGGCGGTTCCCAGGCCGGATGATATTGCCCGTATAATTAGGGAGCTTAGAATAGAGGAAGAACAAGAAAAGCTTGAAGGGAGAGCAAGATGATTGATGTTGATTTTGGAAATATTGACTTTTCTGGACTTGATCCTACTTTTTGGATGGCGGCAAAAGTAATGGTTATAATCGGGCTTTTGGTTTATTTGGTTTTTGCCGGTGTGATTATAAGGCAGACAAAGTATATGACGGATACTTTGGAAATAGGGTTTGAAGGGGTGATAAAAGTTTTTGCGTGGCTTCATATGCTATTTGCTTTGGGTACTTTTGTTGCGGCTTTCGTTATACTGTAAGTAGGTGCGGGCCGAACTATGGATTTAAAGCTGGCTTCAGTTAAGGTTGTGGGCAATCCGGATGAGCGGGGTTGGACGCAGATTTATGAGTATGTCCCCGAGGGCGATGATTTTGGGGTGCGGGGTAGGCTTTATGTTCTTCTTGGAGGGAAAAGTCACCAAGATAATAATTCTTCGCAGCTAACGACCGGAAAGGAAATTTTTTCCAAGATTCAAAAATATTTTTATTCAAACAGCAAAAATGAAGAGGAGGGTGTGTTTTCTTCTTTAAAGCAGGCTGTGGAGAGAGTAAGCGATGAGTATTTACAAAAGAGGGCAGAGCTTGATGTATGTGTTTTTTTTGTGGTCGGGGATTTGGTTTATTTGACTGTTTGCGGGGAGTGTAGTTTTTATCTGTGCAGAAGGGGTGTAATGATACCAATAGTTAAGAATGAGGCGGGTATTAAAACCGCATCGGGAAGATTGCTTTCAGGGGACAGGATTTTTGTGTGTACTAATGTGTTTTGTAGAGAATTTGGCGAGGGGATGATAAAAGCAGCTCTTGAGAATAGGGATTTGAATTATTTTGTTGAGACTTTTGCTCCTCTTGTTCACGAAAAATCTACTTCTTACGGAATGGGGGCTTTGGTTGTAAAAATTGGCGAAGAAAATGATGCTGAAAAGCCTGGGTCTGAGATAAAAGCGATAAAATCAAGTGGAAGATTTCGAAATAGAATTATTCGACTGATTGATAAATTAATTTCAAGGATTTCCGAAAGGAAAATATCGGTAACTTCTGACACTTTGGATTATGAGACTAAAAGCAAAAGGAAGAACGCGCCGTTGGTGGGAGTGATTTTGCTTTTTCTTTTGGCTGTGAGTATTGTTTTTGGTGTAAAGCAAAGACAAGAGCGGATTTATCGGGAAAATTATGAGGCGCGTCTTGATCAGGCGATCCATGAATATCAGGAGGCGGAGAGCCTTTTTGAAATTGATAGAAACAGGGCCCGCGAGCTTGTGATGAATTCAAGAAAGTTGAGCAATGCATTAAAAGATGAGGGGGTGGAGGATGATAGGCTTGAAAAGCTTATTTCGGATATAAATGGAAATATAGGAAGGATAGCGGGAATTTATGAACAAGAGGCTGGGCTTTTTCTTGATTTAACTCTTGTTTCAAGCGGTTATTATGGCGATCTTCTTAAGATGTCGGGTGGACGGATGATTGTGTTGGATACAAAAGGAAAAAGGCTTGTGGGTGTAGATTTGGCGACCAAGCGTACAGAAGTTATTGCAGGACCGGATTATTTATCTGACGCAATTGATGTGACTAATTACACAGAGAGGAGTTTTGTGTTGTCTTCAGATGGGATCCGCGAAGTGGGTGATGAGGTGGAGCTGATAATTAAGCCGGATGAGTGGGATCCTCGAGGTGTTTTGATCGGAGCTTTTGGAGGAAATATGTATGTTTTGGATAAACAAGCGAGTACTATTTGGCGTTACCCTGGTGTACGGCTTGGATTTTCCGAAAAGCAGGAATGGCTTGTTTCGGGAGCGGGTGAGAACTTACTAAATGGAGCGACTTCTTGGGCGATTGACGGATCGATATGGATTTTGACTAATGACGGCAGGGTGAGAAAGTACTCTTTAGGTTCGCCGCAGAATTTTTCTTTGGAGTTTTCGGAATCCGAGGAGGTGGTGTTTGACAGTTTGTTTACTTCTGAGGAGCTTGATTATTTATATTTGCTTGATAGAGAAAGCAGGAGAGTGTTTGTTTTTGATAAGTCGGGAAAGTATTTTGGAGAGTATTTGAGCCAAAAGCTTGGTGATTCGAATTATTTTGTTGTTTCAGAGGAGGAGAGAAAGATGGTGTTTTTGGCAGACAGCAAGCTTTGGGAGATTGAAATAAGACACGTTAACTAGAGAGTATAAAGAGTGTGGGTTTGGTGGAGACGGAGGGAGTCGAACCCTCGTCCGTGAAACTACTATAAAAAACATCTACAAGTTTAGCCGGATTTGAAAAGTTTTTTCTACGCCTTACCAACCGGCGGGATGGCGTAGAATAAGGCCTATTTTCTTTGCTTATTGAAATTTGGCCAAATTTCAAAGCGCATCTAGGCTATATTATGCCCAAAGGTTAGGCCCAGAAGCTAATTCCTTTAGACACCTGCATTACGCGAAGGCGTAATTGCCAGCGTAAGCCGGAGTGCTTTGTTTATCTGCACTTTTTATTTTAATCCTTTTTGCCCCGATAGTTTCGGGTACGAGTGTGGATCAAACTCGACTTGCAGTTTTTTAAAGTACATTTCCGTCAAATCCTTGTATCGTCCCCTTTAGCCTTTTAGTTCCCTTTCGATATCCCTTTGAATATCTCTTTTTTTAAGAGACTCGCGTTTTTCGAACTTTCTTTTTGTTTTTCCCAAGCCTAGTTCGAGCTTGATTAAAGGCCCCTTAGTATACATTTTTAGGGGTATTAGAGTCAAATTGCGAGACTTTATTTTGGTTTTAAGGGAGATTATTTCTTTTTTATTAAGGAGCAGTTTTTTTGATTTTGATTGGGGATTTTTGGTGGTTATTGCTGCGTTAATTAGAAATACTTCGTTGTTTATGATTTTTGCAAAGGATAGATCAAGATTTACTTTGTTTGCACGCGCGGCCTTTACTTCTTCTCCGGTAAGCACGATACCTGCCGTTATGGTTTCTAGAATTTTATAGTTTCTTTTTGCGCGCTTATTGAAAATATGCATTTTGTGTTAGAGTAAAATTAAACTTATTTATATTGTACCTTAAGATGGGAATAATTGATTTTGTTTTTCCCAAAAAATGTTTGGATTGCGGCGTTTCAGGATTANNTTTGGAAATGTATTTATTGTGGCAATTATTCGTATTGGGGGAGGACTCATAAGAGTTGTATTAGGAGGGGAAGAATTGACGGAGCTTTTGCTATATGGAGATATGAAGGGGTGATTCGCAAAGCATTGCTTAAATGTAAGTATAATTTTTCTTATGATATTCTTGATGAATTGGTAAAAAGTAGTATAAATGAGATAAAAAATTATCCTTTTAATTTTGGCAGTGTGCTTTCTACTTCTGTGCCAATGAAATCTGGGAAGGAAAGGTGGAGGGGGTTTAATCAGGCGTCGTTGATTGGGGGGAAGGTGGCTCGGGAGATGGGTTGGAAATTTGATGGTGATATTTTGATAAAGACAAAAAATACTCGTTCGCAGGCTGGTTTGGCCAGACGAGAACGGCTTAAAAATCTTCAGGGTGCTTTTGGAATTAATAAGAAGTACAAAGAAAATTTTAAGGAATATGATACTTTGGTTGTTTTTGATGATGTGCTTACCACCGGAAGCACAATTCGCGAGTGTGGTGAAGTTTTGAAAAAAGCGGGTGCAAGAGTTGTTTGGGGAATAACTATTGCTTCGTGAAGATTGCGGCGGTGAGGGTGGGATTCGAACCCACGGTGGCCGAAAAACGACCACGGCGGTTTTCAAGACCGCTGCACTAGTCCACTATGCGACCTCACCACATGAGCGGTAGGGACAGGATTCGAACCTGCGCGAGAGTTTTACCCCTCAACGGTTTAGCAAACCGTCGCCTTAGGCCACTCGGCCACCCTACCAAAAGTGTACTTAGCTATTATAGCAGTAGGGATCTTCCTCTTCTAGCACAAGCGAATTGTTTTAATATATAATGATTTCAGAAATGGATGAGGGTGATAAAAAAGAGGTTGTTGTTTTAAGCTGGGTGGCCCCTTCGAGGCCTTTTAAAAGACGAAGTCGAGATTTTTACGTAACTATTGTATCCATAGCCGTTCTTTTGGGAATAATACTTTTTTTTATTGAGGGTATTATTCCTGTGTTTATACTTTTTTCTTTGGTTTTTCTTTTTTATGTTATGTCCACGGTTGAGCCTGAGAACATAGAGTATAAAATTACCAATAAAGGCATTGATGTTTTGGGCAAGAAAGTTAATTGGGACGAGGCAAGGCGGTTTTGGTTTGTTAACCGGTTTGGGAGCGAAATATTGGTAGTTGAGATTAATAAATTTCCTGGAAGACTTGAGATTCTTTTTCCCTCTAGTGAAAAGCAGAAAATAGCTGAAGAATTTAAAAAGCATATTCAGGAAGAGACGATTTCTCCGTCGTTTGTTGATAAAAGTATAGACAGAATTTCCAGGGTTTTTCCCGAATAAATATTTTCTTCGTAATTTTGGTAAAATATAGGTGAGTCCCCATAGCTTAATTGGATAGAGCGCCAGATTGCGGATCTGGAGGTTGGAGGTTCGAGTCCTCCTGGGGATGCCAGAGGAAGGGTGCCGGAGCGGTCTAACGGAATGGTCTCGAAAACCATGTCTCGATAACGGGACTCGTGGGTTCGAATCCCACCCCTTCCGCATGGATTATGGCTGGTATCAGGAACTTGTTAAGCCCGGTTGGGCGCCGCCTTCTTGGGTTTTTGCTCCTGTGTGGAGCGTTCTTTACGTTTTGATTTTTGTTAGCTTTGGATATGTGTTTTATTTGGCATTAAAAGGAAAGCTTGGGGGTTTTACAGCTTTGCCTTTTGTTTTAAATTTGATTTTTAATTTTTTGTTTACCTTTTTTCAGTTTGGATTGAGAAGCAATTTTTTGGCAGCGGTTGACGTTTTTTTTGTTTTAGTGACTTTGTTTTGGGCGATGTTTGTAGTTTGGCGGCGTGTGCGCTGGGTGGCTTTGATAAATATTCCTTATTTGATTTGGGTAAGTTTTGCGACGGTGCTACAGACAACAATTACTTATTTAAATTTTTAAGACAGCTTAACTAGAAGCTTTGTTTAATTTATTTTTTATTGATAAAAATATGATTTGTGAGGAAAAAAGTATTGATTTGGTGTAAAATACAGCCATGAAAGACAAGCTTTTATTAGTATCCGTGCCTGTGGTGTTTAAGAAAGACAAGGGTAAGAAAGAATGGTTTCTTGTTGTTCATGAGAAGGATGGCGATTGGGAGCTTCCAAAAACGACTGTTCGAAAGGCTGAGTCTTCGGTCCGGGCTGCTATTAGGGTAATGGCAGAGCAAGGAGGGATAAAGGCAAAGGTGCTTGAAGAAGCGGGAAGAAGCGGCGGTGCGACGCGCGTTAATAATAAGCTTGTTGCACAAAGATTTATTTATTATTTGATGTCAACAAAAGACAGTGGCGAAATGCTTGGTTTTTTGGATGGGGGTTGGTTTGAGTACAGAAGCGCTGTTAAAAAGCTTAAGGCAAAAAGGGATAGGCAGATGTTAAAGGAGGCTTTGAAAATTGCCAAGGAGATTGAGGAAAGAAGGCTTAAGGCTAAGAAAAAGTTGGTTTGAGGGAGGAGTCGTATAAGCAAAGCTTGTGCGAGACGGTTTGTAAGATATACATGGAGGAGTCGCATAGCGGCCAATTGCACAGGTTTGGAGAACCTGATCCTGATAAAGGATACGTGGGTTCGAATCCCACCTCCTCCGCTGGCGATTTGGACGTAGGGTGTGTTTCTAGCGAGGGTGGTATAATTTTAAGGTAAATGGAGCAGGTTGATGAGGTAAAAAGCAAGACGGATATTGTTGAGATAATTCGTGAGCATGTAGAACTTAAAAAAGCGGGCAGGAATTACAAAGGGCTTTGCCCGTTTCATAGCGAGAAAACCCCTTCTTTTATGGTTAGCCCCGAGCTTCAGATATTTAAATGTTTCGGTTGCGGTGAGGGTGGAGATGTTATTTCTTTTTTGCAGAAGTACGAGGGCATGGAGTTTTATGAAGCGCTAAAGTATTTGGCCGAAAGGGCTGGGGTGAAGCTAAAGCCTATTTCGGGTGTACAAAGGGGAGAGAAAGAAATTTTTTTTGAAATAAATGATGAAGCTAGCAGGTTTTATCATTATATTCTTTTGAAGCACGAGCTTGGAAAAATTTATTTGGAGTATTTATTAAACGAGCGGGGGCTTGAAGGGGGTACCATAAAAGAGTTTCGGATAGGGGCTGCGCCCGATAGGCCAAATTTGTTGCTTAATTATTTTACTAAGAAAAGAAGTTATGCGGAGCGAGATTTGGTTTCTTGTGGGCTTGTAGTTTCCACGCCGCGGGGCAGTTTTGATAGGTTTCGAGGTAGGATAATTTTCCCCATCAGAGACCATCGAGGTAGAACGATCGGTTTTTCTGGCAGGATACATCCAAGTATTGCTGAAAAGGGGTATGCAAAATATATTAATTCACCCGAGTCTTTGGTTTACAGCAAAAGCAATTCTTTATACGGACTTGACTCTGCCAAGGGTTATATAAAAAGGAGTGGTGTTGTTGTTATTGTGGAGGGCCCTTTGGATGTTGTTTCTTCCTGGCAGGCTGGGGTTAGAAACGTCGTTGCTATTCAAGGCACGGCGTTGACTTATGAGCATACGAGAATTTTGTCGCGGTTTGCCAACAGCGTTGTTTTAGCGCTTGATAGTGATTTTGCGGGGAATAATGCTGCTATAAGAAGCATTTCTCAGGCGCAGGAAATGGGAATGGATGTGAGAGTTGCGAAGATTCAAAAGTACAAAGATCCCGATGAGTTTGCTAGAAATGATCCTTCCGGATACCGCAAGTTTTTGAAAAAATCAATAAATATATGGGATTTTTTGATCGGTGTAATATTTTCGCGATACAAATCCTTGGACGAGGGCTCTGCAAAGCTAAAAATAAGTAGAGAAATTGTTCCTATTATATCGTCTATACCTGATAAAATAGTTCAAGCTTATTATATAAAAAAGGTTTCCAAAAAACTTGGGGTTGATGAAAGTGCGGTTGTTTCCCGGATAAATGAGTTTTCTAAGGACCAGTCTTATCATGGCGCTTTTCCTAAAGAGGATTTGGAGAGGAAGCAGGCGGCGAGAGACTTGTGGGAGGAGCGGCTTATGTCTCTTTTTATTAAATATAAGCCTGATGTTTTCGCGCGAGAGGAATATAAGGATTTGTTTAGCTCAAGGCTTTTAAAAAAGCTTTATGAAAAGCTTGAGGGTTATATGAAAGCGGGTAAAAAGTTTAAGCCGGGAGATTTTTTGAATGAACTTGAAGATGAATATAAAGAGGGATTTTCGAGGCTTTTTTTGGCAGATGAGGATTTGGAGATGCAAAGCCTTGAGAAGGAAATAAAAAAATTGATTCAAAGGATAAAGCTTGAGGATGTGAAGGAAGAAATTGAGAAATTAAGAAAAGTTTTGGCAGAGCTTGAAGAAAAGGGAAAAAATGATAAACTTGATGAAGTTAATCAGAGGCTGTCAACCCTATTAAAAGAAAGAGCCGAGCTTGAGGCGAACTATGTTTAGAAAAGTAACAGAAGAATTAATAAAAAAGGGCAAAAAACAAGGCTTTCTTACTCAAGAGGATATTTTGGAGGTTTTTCCTGATGCCGAGAATAGAATTGCCGAGCTTGATAGTTTGTACGGCAAGCTTTTGGATGAGGGAGTGGATGTTTTTGAAACCGTTTCTACTGAGGAATCTGAGGAAAGAGTTCTTACTATTGATCAAGAAATAGCTCTTCTTTCTAAGCTGGAGGGACTAGATTCCACGGATCCAGTGAGACAGTATTTGAGGGAAATTGGAAAATACCCGCTTCTTACCGCCGAGGAGGAAGTAGAGCTTGCTAAGCAATTTGAAAAGGGGATTAAGAAGGCTAAGGATAAATTGATTGAGTCGAATTTGAGGCTTGTTGTTTCTATTGCCAAGAAATATATCGGCCGCGGACTGTCTTTGCTTGACTTAATTCAAGAGGGAAACCAGGGGCTTATACGTGCTGTTGAGAAGTATGACTGGAGGCGCGGGTTTAAGTTTTCGACATATGCTACATGGTGGATAAGGCAGGCTATTACGCGCGCGATTGCCGATCAGGCAAGAACCATTAGGATTCCTGTCCATATGGTTGAGACTATAAATAAGCTTTATAGGACCAGCCAGAGATTAATGCAGGATTTGGGGCGAGAGCCTACATATGAGGAGATTGCCGAGGAGCTTGGGATTACGCCTGATAAGGTCCGTGAAATATTTAAAATTAGTCAGGAGGTTACTTCTTTGGATACAAAAGTCGGTGAGGATGAGGATAGCACCTTGGGGGACTTTGTGGCGGATGAGGTAAGACCGACGCCTGTTGATACCGCAAGCCGACAGCTTCTTAAGGATCATCTTGATGAAGTTTTATCGACTTTGACAGAGCGTGAAGCAAAGGTTTTAACGCTTCGGTTTGGTCTTGATGGAGGACAGCCAAATACTTTGGAGGAAGTTGGGCGCGTTTTTGGGGTGACTCGTGAGAGGATCAGGCAGATTGAGGCAAAGGCTTTGAGAAAACTCAAACATCCTTCCCGCCGAAAAAAGCTTCAGGATTATTTAGAATAAAAGGGTAAGTTATTCCCTGCAGCAGTCTATTGCTTTTTGGACAAGACTTCCAATTTTATCGAAGACCGTGGCTTTAGACTTTTTGTTTGTTTTTTCATTTATTAAGCTGACTGTTTCGGTATTTGCTTTAATTTTGGCTGCGTCTTTGAGGTCAACTATATCTAGGTTTATGGCCCAAAAAAGTGAGTAGAGTTTATAGGATTTTTCAAATAAATTCCATGCTTTTTCTTTATCCCCTTTTTTTAGTTCTTTTGTTCCCACTTCCATTATTCTCATGCTGGTGGCCAGAAGATGCTTTGAGATACACCAGAGTTCACCCTCATAATCTTTAATTATTTCTTTTAGGAGCTCGGTTCGCATGAGGCGCACTTCGTTTAATAGATCAAGATACTTTTTTTTGCCGGTTTTTTGGGCTGTGAAAAAGAGATGTTCTTCAATTGATATTAAATTCATAATGCCAATTGAAAGATCCTCGCCGCTACTGAGGTCAAAATCTTTTTGTTTGGTTATTTCCTCGACTTTGTCAAGCAAATTTTTAATTTTTTTCTTATTAGCCATTTAGATAAAGGTAATTTTAACAGATGTGATGAGAAACATTATAATCGAAGCTATAATTAATGCCATAAGTGGGAAGACTACTTTTTGAAAATTAAAGAGTTGTTTTTCTTTAACACTTTTTACTTTTTTGTCTGCAAATACGGCGATTAAAAATGCGATTATACCAACGCTGCTGCCAAAAATTAATTTGTCAATGCCAAAAACCGTATTAAACGGGTGACCGATAATGCCGGAAATTTGAAGGGGTATGAATGTCAATAAAGCCCAAAAAATAAAGCTGAAAATTAATTTTTGAGGTAATTTAGCCCCCTTTTTTTCTAAATAGTTTGCGGTCCAGAATGAAAGGCTTACAAGCATTCCACCAACCCAAATCCCAGTAATGCTGTCGTCAATGCCAATAAAGCGGCTTAAACCCAGTCCGGCTCCAACGGCGATGGTGCATACGGGGCAGACGGCAAAGGCTTCGCGTACCGATGATTGATGGCTTAGGATTAATGTCAAAATTACTATAAATATTTTTTTTAATTTGTTCATGAGTCTAAACTTTTGAAGTAGTTGATGATTGGGCTATCTCCAATTATGCATTTTCCTTCCGGCGTGAATATGAGCGGTACGCCGGTTTCGCTTGGAGGAATGTTGCAAGATCGGGCTCTTTGGGCGAGCTTTTCCGCGTTTTCGCGACTTTTGTAGGTTTCGAATTTGTTAATATTTATTTTATCTTTTTTGTCCCAGGAGTTTAAGAATTCTTCTACGTTTTTACAGTGGGGGCATGTTTCTCCCCAGTAGTATTCTATATTTTGTGGAAGAGGAAGACTCTCTTTTTTGTCGGAAAAGATAAATGCTCCGCCGAGAATAATTATGATGATTACTGCCGCGTAGAACCAAGCGTTTTTCATATTTACTCTAAAATAGTACAGTTTTACATTTAAATAGACAAGCGTGTTGTGGGATAATTATTTTATGATAAAGGGTGTTTTTAGGGCATTTAAAGAAAATCCTTGGCTAATTTATATATATGTATTGTTTTTGTTTGTGCTAATTTTTGACATTTTGATTTATGCTTTTGGAGACAGCGTGTTTGGCTTTCGTGAAGCTGCGAGGAGAAATTCTCCGATTGATCGCACGACGGCTCAATTCGAGGAAAAATTTGAGAAGGAAAAACATGTTAGCTTTTTGCTTTTGGGGTATGGGGGGGGCGGGCATAGCGGTGGGAATTTGACTGATGTAATTAAGCTTTTGGTCGTTGATCCGTCAAAAAAGCGAATTAATTTAATTTCAATTCCAAGGGATTTGTGGGTGGCGATTCCTATAAGAAGTGACAAAAGCGAGTATTTTAAGATTAATGCTGCTTATGCAGTAGGCCTTGACGACAGGAATTACCCTCTTAAAGAGGCTCCATATAAAGAGCCTTTGGGGCATTTTAATTTGAGCAAGAAGGTGGTTGCGGATGTTACCGGCGTTGAGGCTAACTGGGTTGTTTCAGTTGATTTTTCCGGATTTTCGAGAGCTATTGACGAGCTTGGGGGAATTGAAGTTAATGTAGCTATTTCTTTTGATGATTACTTTTATCCTGTAAAAGGTTTTGAGAACGAAACTTGCGGTGCAAGCGCCGAGGAGATAGACTCGTGGCATGAGAAGTATTCGGGTTTTGAGCTTGAGAAGCGTTTTGCTTGTCGGTATGAGCATCTTCATTTTGATAAGGGGGTTGTACAAATGGATGGAGAGACTGCTTTGAAATTTGTAAGAAGCAGGCACTCGGATACTTACGGCGGGGATTTTTCAAGGGCGGAGAGGCAGATGGCTGTTCTTCAGGCTATTGCCAAGAAAGCTTTGGATCTACGTGCTCTTGATGATGTTGCGTCTTTTTTTGAAAGGTTTATCGGATCGGTCAGGACGGATTTGAAGGCTGCTGACTTGGTTGAAATGTTGGCGAAATATCCGGATATTGCTGATTATGAGGTAAATTCAATAATTCTTTCTACTGACAATGTTCTTACTGAATGGAGTGGGGGTGGTGGGTACTCTCTTATTTCAAAAGATGGGGTTGGAGAGTGGAGCATTGTAAAAAGATTTGTTTTAGAAGAGATGCAAAGGTGAGCTCTTTTTTGGTATAATCCTTGTACTTACGAACTTTTAAAAGTAAATGATCCCCGGTAGCTCAGCGGTAGAGCGGGAAGCTGTTAACTTCAAGGTCGTAGGTTCGAATCCTACCCGGGGAGCCAGTTGCTTCTTATTATAACCTTGTTCTGCCTGCGCAAGGTTGAAAAAAGAGGCGTTTCAACTACCTTGGCAATCCTTTTATCTTTAATGTAAATGCCTTCGAAAAAGAATCTGAGGTAATGTCTTTTAAGATAATCCGGTGCGTCAATGTATGTTTGATAAATGTTTCTGGTTAAGGCTAGGACTTCATCAATTAAGGTAACATCTATTTTGTGCTTTTCCTCAAGCTCCATGAGTTGTTCGTCAAGGTTAGCAATCTGAACCTGGAACTTGGCATGCTGGCGTTTAAAGACATCTCTTGTGATGGTTCCATCAACTAACAAGTCCTCAAGCCTGTTTCTTTTTTTCTCAATCGCTTTTCTTCTGTTTAAGATTCCGCTTCTTTCTGAATTATGATTTTTCCTGCCGCTTTCAAAGTATTCTTTTACTTTTGTCCTTACCATTTCGATAAATTCAGGATTGAATTCATATCTTTTAAAAAGGTTTGCAATTCTTCTTTCCAAAAGCTCTGCTTCCAAATACGTTCCTTTGCAACCTCCGGGCATAGTGCAGTGGTAATAGGAAACAACTTTAGGCTTTTTTGATTTAACAGGGTGGGCTTCAGCGGTTAACCTCCTGTTATGAATTAAACAAAAAGTGTGGCCTCTGAGTAAATAATTGTATTTCCTTTCTCTGACAAGAAAATTTCTGTGTTTGGCAGCAATAAACTGGCATTGGTCAAACAATGCCTTTTTAATTAATGGTTTGTGTTTACCCATTTTCTCAAGCTGTTTTGGCTTGCCCCATTTCATAAGGCCGTAATAAAAAGTGTTGGATAAAGTATGCTGCATGGTGCTGACGGACATCATTTTATCGTTTGATTTGCCTGTTAAGCCTTTTCTGAACATTTCCCGGCAAAGCTCTAAAAAGCTGTATTCACCAGTTGAGTAAAGCTTAAAAGCTTCAATAACCAGCGGTGCGACCTTAGGGTCAGGAACGACAACTCTTTTATCGCCTCTTTTGACATTCATATAGCCGATTGGTGCCCAACCCGGCCACCAGCCGTTGTTAAATTTTTGTAACATCGCCGCTTTAGTTCTTTGTCCGTTCACTTCTGACTCCCATTGAGCTACGCTTGCAAAAATATTAGGAATAAGGCTATTACTTTCCATTAAATCACCCTCGGTCACCGACAACAACCTGATGTCTTTGTTTTTTAAATCATTATAAATTCTGGTGAAATCATTTACATTTCGCGCAAAACGGTCAATTTTATATACCACCAAAGTATCTGTTGGTTTTTCTTCAATGGCCTTAAGTAGTCTTTGGAATTCCGGCCTGTCCGTAGTTCTGGCACTTCTGCCTTCCTCAAGAAAGACTTCCTTGACATGATAGTTTTTATTTCTAGCAAATTCCAAGCAGGCTCTTTTCTGATTATCCAGCGAGAAACCCTCCTTGGCTTGCTCATCAGTCGAAACTCTTAAATATACGTAACAGGTGTTCATTTTTTATCTCCTTTCAAAATAATTAATCTTTCTCACAAAAAGCGTCTAAAGCTAACCAAAAATCCTTTTTTTTAAAATAATCACCGTCGTTGTAAAAGTAATCGTATTTTCCCCAGACATCGTAGTCTTTGCCGTAATTGACTTTGAGATAGACTTTTAAATCGTGTTCTGCCCATGCAATCAGGCGTGCGTTTTTCAAAAAACGCCTTTTCTTATAAGACCTGGTAGTCTGTATCAGTTTTTTGTTTTTATAAATTTTTATTAAAAATGTCATGGCTGTTTAGTTAGTTATTGTTTTTTAATAATTTTGTTTGTTATCATTGACATACAAATAGGGCGTGCCCTTAATAGGACTAGTCCTAGGCGATAAATAGAGGTTCTTAGTTTCCAGCTGGAGCCTCTATTTTTTTGTTAATTAATAATATGTAAAACGAGCTTCAAAATAAACGTAATTTTTAAATATAATTAAAAATTCAAAAGTAAGCGGTAGAAGAAGGAAATAAAAGTTAAGCTTAGAGGGACTAGAAATAATCGTCAGATTATTTCTAGCACGAGCTTTTTCAAAAGCGAGTGAGAAAAGGCAATCAAAGCCTGCTTCATTATAAGTATTCACACTTATATATATTTCGTCAGCAACATATTGCCTAGTTGGAACAGGAAATATATTGCTTAATCGATAGGAAAGATATTTCTTGTTTGGGTTGTTATAACTATTTAGTTTCATTTTTTGTGATTTCTTTTTTAATAATTAGATTGGTTAAAAAATACTTATTAGAGCCAAAACTTTTACCTGTCCGTTCGTTAACCCCACCCCTTGTCCATGTGATATACCCCTTTTCTTTAAGAATATTTAGGTGATTTGCAACCTGCCTAGAACCCAACCCAACATCCTTTCCTATTTTTGACTTTGAAGGATAGGAATATGTTTTACCTCCTAATCTGTAAATTAGATTAAGAATAATTACCTTTGCTCCGGGAGGAATGCTTCTGTCAGCTAAAAGCTCTGCAACTCTGTCTTTATCGGCTTTGTAAAATATATTTTTCTTCATGTTAATCTCGTCTTAATCTGATTTGTTTTTAATTAGATTTCATAATCGCTAAAAATGGCATCTTTTAAATAGTCCAGTGCTTCATAAAGGGCATGAACATTGGTTTCCGCTTTTTTTGACCAATAGAGTTCAAGGAGGTTGTTTACTAAGGGGGTTCTTTCAAAAATAAAGTTAACCTTGCGTGGCCTGCTCTTATCGACTTTCAGAAGTTCTACTTTCTTGGAAAGCAAAAAGGCTGCGGTTTTTAGGTCTGATGTTATAAGTCTGTTATTTGGTTGTTGCATGTTTGTTCTCCATTTGGCTTTTAATCTCTTTTTTTCTATTAAACATGGCTTGTTGAATTAAAATCCTGGCGAATTTCTCAGCCGCTAATTCAATCTGGCTCTGGTTTTTCTTTTTGGTCTTAATCTTCATGGACGATTTCATTTTTCTACCTGTATTTTCTAATAAAAAACCTTCCAGCATAATGAATATGTGGAAGGTCTCGAATCGTCCGTGGTTTTGAAGCTAAGCTAAAGTTCCTTTAGTCTTTTTTCGTATGACTTGATTGCCCTAATGACTCCATCCTTAGAAATTACCTCACCCTCTTTTAATATCTTTTTTAAAATTTGACTGTAGCTCATTTCTTTATGAAGCCAATACCAGCGTCTGTCCCTTTTTATGTTATCAACCTTTCTGGATGGTGCTGAGTAATGGGGTCCAAGCTCAAAAGAATAGTCAGCAAGGGATGCTTTCATTTTCTTTTCATCTTTCTTTTGCTCAAGCCCTTTTTTCATTAGACCTTTAATTTCATTTAGAACCGGAGCGATATCTTCTAAAACTGTGTTTGGGGTGATTATTATTGCGTATTTGTATTTGCGTTCATCATTGGGGTCAACAGGGTCAACTATTTGCTCGTAGTAACATGGGTTATAGCTTCCTTCAAAAACTTCCCCGAAGGCTATTGCATGGGTGATTACATCCTCAAAATTGGGAGAACGGTTATAGGCAAGCCTTACTTTTTTAACATCCTCTTCAAACTCACCCCCACCTTTCTTTTCTTGTTTGCGGATATGAACCAAGAAGTCGTGATATTGTTCTGGTTTGAAACTTTCTTCTATTTTCCATTTAGTTCTAAGTTTGTTTATTCCGTCAATAAAATCTGGTTTGTCTACCAAAATTGCCACATCGGCATAATGCCTTTTGTTATTAATGCTAATCTCGATTTTCTTAATTTTCATCTGACAGTATTATAAAACATTAAAAGTAAGTGCTCCATAAATTAAATTGGTGAAGTTCCGTAGTATCGGCAATTTTTTAATGTTAGCAGGTGAATTTATGGAGCAAAAACACCTATGGATTAACTTGTTCAACAAGCTTGAAGGTCATATAATAAGCTAATCAGTTGCCTAAACCCCTTTTGGGGCATGGCAGAAAAACCTTGAGAGGAAAAAGCTCGTCGTCAGAGCACCTCTCAAGGTCGTATGGGGAAACTCATACGGGTAGTTCGAAAGAGCTATCACTGGCGGCGAGCTTTTTTGTTCACCGCCTTTATAAACCGAAAGGAGGTGAGGAATAAATGAAAAAGATAATTAAATGGCTTGGAATTGCAGTTGCCATTGTTGCGCTTCTTTTTGTCTTGATAATCGTTTTTGTCCCGAGCTCAAATAAATCCTTTAATGAAGGCCGAGAAGCAGGTCAAACTGAAGTAACCAAACTCAGCGAGAAACAAAAGAAAAGCATTTATAAGGAAGCTGTTGCCGCTGAAGATAAAGGAACCGCAGAGGCAGAGGAGCAATGTCCTACAAATGCTTCAGAAGAGCCTTTGTTTTCTCAATGGCAAGAAATGACCCATGAGGAGCGAATGAAATACATGGAAAATTGTTTTGACCTACAAAACCAACTGCTTGAGAAATATAGAAATGAGGTCTTAGCCAAATATGGATTAAGTGAAGAGCAGTGGTTTAAGATTGCAGGCCAGGCATTAGATGAAGATTGGCCAACAGAGTAGTTTTTGTTGTCAAAGTCTTAATCTGTGATTTTTCCGGGTCTGAGGCCGGTTTTATGGTGCTCATTATAGTATAATTGTGGCAAGTTTACTTGAGATTGATATGAAGAAAAAAACTACAGCCAATTTAGGCTTTGAAAAAAAACTTTGGGCAGCTGCTGACAAAATGCGCAGCAACATGGACCCAGCCGAATATAAACATGTCGTGCTGGGTTTAATTTTTTTAAAGTATATTTCCGACTCCTTTGAAGACACTTACCAAGCAATAAAAAATGACCCTGAGGCATTTGAAAATGAGTGGGAGGACAAAGATGCATACCTTGCCAAAAACATTTTCTGGGTTCCTAAAAAAGCTCGCTGGGAATACCTAAAACAAAATGCCAAAAAACCTGAAATAGGCAAAATTGTCGATGATGCCATGATTGCCATTGAGAAGGATAACCCTACCCTAAAAGGTGTTCTTCCCAAGATTTACGCTCGCCCGGCTTTAAACAAACAGAGATTGGGCGAGATTATAGATATTTTTAGTTCTCTTGGTTTGGGTGATAAAAAATCAAAAGCTAAAGACATTCTTGGTAGAGTTTATGAGTATTTTATTGGCAGATTCGCCAGTGCTGAGGGTAAGGGTGGTGGAGAGTTTTATACCCCGGCTTCGGTAGTAAAACTTTTGGTTGCCATGATTGAGCCATACAAGGGCAGGGTTTATGACCCCTGTTGTGGTAGTGGCGGAATGTTTGTTCAAAGTGGCAAGTTTGTTGAAGAACACGGAGGCAGAGTTGGTGATATTTCCGTTTATGGGCAGGAATCAAATAACACCACCTGGCGATTGTGCAAAATGAACCTTGCTATTAGAGGAATTGAAGCCAATATCCAATATGGCAATAGTTTTACCAATGACCAACTGTCAGATTTAAAAGCGGATTTTGTTTTGGCTAATCCTCCCTTTAATGATAGCGATTGGAGCGGAGAAACTTTAAGAGATGATGTCCGCTGGAAATATGGCGTGCCGTCAACAAGTAATGCCAACTATGCTTGGATTCAGCATTTTATTTACCATTTGTCCCCCTCTGGCATTGCTGGTTTTGTTATGGCCAATGGGGCCTTGTCTTCCAATACCTCAAATGAGGGGAAAATAAGAGAAAGTTTAGTAAAAGCAGGACTAGTTGATTGTATTGTCGCTCTTCCAGACAAACTCTTCTACACCACTGGTATTCCTGCCTCTTTATGGTTTATTTCCAGAGATAGATACGACCATAAATACCGTGACAGACACAATGAAATTCTTTTTATTGATGCTCGGAAAATGGGCAAGATGATTGACAGAAGACACAGAGAGCTTACAGATGAGGAACTGACAAAAATATCTGAAACCTACCATGACTGGAGAAACAAAAACGGTAAATACAAAGATGAAAAAGGATTTTGTAAAGCCGCCAAGATTGAGGAGGTAGAGAAAAATAACTTTGTGCTTACCCCCGGGCGTTATGTGGGGATTGATTTTGAATTAGAAGATGATGAGGTTTTTGAAGAAAAAATGGAAAGACTGACAAAGGAATTATCCCAACAATTCAAAGACTCAAAAGAGCTAGAAAAAAAGATTAAAGAGAGCTTAAAGAAAGTGGGGTTTGGGGTATGAATAAAAAAGATTTGTCGGATTTTGAAAAACAGTTAAATGATTTTAAGCTTGCACATTATAAAAACGCAGATTTTGAATATATCAACATTAAGTTTGAGCATCTGTTTAATAAATTTAATAGGTTAAAAGATAAGAAAAAACAAAACAGGGCGGTTTTGGACTTGTATGTTTTGTATTTACAAACAATGGAAATTCTTTTTATCAACGCTCATGCTTCGTCTGTGTCTATTGATAAATTCCCCTCTGCTTTGTTCATTGATTCAGTCAACCTGAAAAAATTTATTAAAGATAATTTCTCTAAGACCTCAAAATTTTCCGGTTGGTTTTTTGCTAACCAAATATTTTTTATTCAGGCGGGAGATAAAGACAAAAAAGAACGTTACCTACAATATTCAAATTTAATCAAAGAGTGTGCAAAAGATTATTTAGACAACTATGACTTACTTAATGCATATAAGCATGGTTTTAGAATAAAGGCCAAACATGACAAGACAACGTTGGCTTTAATAACGAAAAATAATGAAAAATTTAAACTGAATGAGTCTGATAGCACTATAACCTACTACTCAAAAGAGCATAAAAACAGAACGCCAGTTGTGTTTGAGAACACTTTGAATTTCAAAATAGGCAGGGTATTTGGTAAGGGTGTTTTTATTGCAACCTTACTAAATAATCTGAAGGGGACGATTATCTATCACTACGAAAAGGGGTTGAAAGGTAGAAATGTGGCCAGATTCAGAATTGAAGATAAAAAGAAATGGAGCTTAGGTTTTGGAGGCTCGCATTTTAAAAAACCAATCTTTAGCTTAGGCAAAACAACAGTATAACCATGTTTAAAATAAACCAACAAGATTCATATATATTCTTGGTAAAGGAAAATGTTGCTTTGGTAAAAAAGCTAATAGACCAATCTAAAAAAAGAGTAACGCCGTTTAACCCCAATAACACGGAGCCATTTTATCGCTCTAGAGCTCAACACTTACAAACAATGTCTTTACTGGGTTTAACATGCGAACACCTCCTGAAGCTTACGCTTCTTAAGCGGGGTTATTCGATAAATGAAGTTGATTACATTAAAACTAAAAACAAAAAGGCTAAGATTAAATATGCCGACAAAACAATTTCTTTTAAAAAGGCAATTCAGCTTTTTAAAAAATCAAATCCCAACGATTACTTTAAAGGCTTAAAGGTCTACGATTTCAATCCGCACGATGTTAAATATGAGTATTCATATCTTGGATATAAGAAAATCAATCCTCAAACATGCCTAAATCTTATTCAGAAGATTAGAAATAACTATATCCACAAAGCCGATTCACACAGCGAATGGAATGGGATTATTTGGTATGTTTTTGATTATATTGTGTGGTTAGCAAAAAAAGAGTTCCCCCAGCAATTCAAAACAGAGAAATTTATTGGAAATGAGGAAATTACTGGATTATTTAAACAATGAATAAGCAACAAATTAAATATAAACAAACAGATGCCGGCGAAATCCCAAATAATTGGAGAGTTGTTCCGATGGGAGAGATTGCTGTTTTTACTACCGGAAAGTTAAATTCTAACGCAGCAGTTAAGGAGGGCAAATACCCGTTTTTTACGTGTTCTCCCGATACTTTGAAAATAGATAGCTACGCCTTTGACAAAGAGGCAATTCTATTAGCGGGAAATAACGCCGAGGGGAAGTTTAGTATCAAATTTTATAATGGTAAATTCGACGCATATCAAAGAACATATGTCATTAATAGCAATAAACAAAGTGAGTTGGATAATCGCTATCTTTTTTATTCTCTTGAAAATTTTTTAGAACATTTTCGGGAAGTATCTTTGGGGAGCGCAACAAGATTCTTAACTGCCAAAATATTAAATAATCTCCCAATACCTCTACCTCAAATAGCAGAACAAAAACAAATAGTTTCTATTCTTTCTTCTCTTGATGACAAAATCGAGCTTAACAAGAAAATAAATAAGACCTTGGAAGAAATTGGCAAAGCATTTTTCAAGCGTTGGTTTGTAGATTTTGAGTTCCCCAATGAAGAAGGTAAACCCTATAAATCAAATGGTGGAGAGATGGTTGATAGTGAGCTTGGGGAGATACCAAAAGGATGGGATGTTGGTGAGATTGGAGACATCGCCAATCTCATAATGGGTCTATCTCCAAAAAGTAAATATTACAATATTCAGGGAATAGGTTTGCCATTGTTAAATGGGGCGTCGGATTTTGATAGGGACAACATTATTCCAAAGAAATTCACTTCACAGCCTACAAGAATAGCAAAATCAGGAGATATAATTTTTTGCATTAGAGCAACAATAGGAAATATATCAATTGCCGAGAGGGAATATTGTCTTGGGCGTGGCGTAGCGGCTTTGGAACCAAAAAATGGTTACTACCACTACACATTGTTTGAACTAAAAAGAGTCATTGAAACTCTAACATCGAAAGCGTCTGGCTCAGTGATAAAAGGGCTTTCTAAAGACGATATTTTAAAAAATAAACTAGTTCTACCCTCAAAAGACACTCTAGCATTATTTGAGCTTATTTTGGGTCGAATACTTAAAGAAATAATTTTGAATAAATCAAACACAAAAAGCGTAACCACAATTAGAGACTCGCTTTTGCCAAGATTAATGAGTGGGAGGTTAAGAGTATGAGTGAGAATAATAAATTACTACTAAGCGTCTTTAGTGGGGCTACTGAGAGCAGGAATCTGGAGTTTAAAGAAGGTTTTAATTGGGAGGCTGAAGATTCCAAAAAAATTAGGGACGAGTTGATTAAAGCTATTCTTGCAATGAGCAATACACCCGGTGGTGGATTTATCATCTTAGGTATAAAGACAGATACAAAGAAGAAAAAGATTTACACTGATGGTTTCGGAATTAAAGATGCACAAAGCTTCATTAAAAATGAGGAGCTTATTAAAAAAGCGGTTCACGATTATTGCTCCAGGCCTCTGGAGATGGACATTCAATCAGAATTACATCCGGATGATAGTAAAAAAGCCTTTGTTATTATTCAGGTAGAAGAATTTGAAAAATGGCCAACAGTAACCTCTAAACCAAGCACTACAAAAGAGGATAACAAAAAAATTCCGGTCATAGAACATCATGCAATTTATACCAGGTCAAAACTTGCCCAATGGTCTTCAATTAAGGCGGGGCCTCAAGAAATAGAGGACATAGTTGAAACTTCTGTTAAAAAATATGACTCTCATGTTAGAAGTCTTGGATATATCCGAGCAAAATCAAGAAATAAAGATGTGAACGAGTGGTTATCTAAGCACCAGAAACAAGCATTTTCAGGTTTGCAGAAACTTGAAATTAATACCTACATGGAGGTTGTAGTAAGAACTGACTTTAGTAAAGACATTAAAAAAGTAGAGTTAAGAGATGCTGCAAGAGAATCCACAATAAATACTTTCGGATGGCCGATAGCAGTATTTTTAGACAACAGGGAGGAATATAGGCCACAAGCAGATGACCGTGGCTTATTTGCGGAAATATCAACAGAGAAAGACGCTTTGGAAGGTGGCAAAATGTTTGATTACTGGGCGCTTGATACCTACGGAGACTTCTATTTGCTTAAAAGCATATTTGAAGATAAACGTAACCCAGAGATAATCTCTTTTAATACCAGAATCGTCAGAATTACTGAAGTATTTATGTATTTAAGAAATTTGTATTCAAAGTTGGACTTTAACCTTAACCAGAAATTTGAGATTACATTGAAACATGGTGGCATTAAAGGAAGAAAACTAGGAACCCTGTCGCAAAACAGGCTTATGTTTAGAACTTATCAGATTAAGGTTGATGAGGTGGTAACAACAATAAACACAAGCATAAAAGAATTTGAGGACGACCCTTCCGGAGTAGTAGAAAAATTCACAGAACCATTATTTGAAGCCTTTGACTTTTTTACATTAGAAAGAAAAATACTTGATGAAATCGTGCAAAATTATTTGAATGGGAAAATAACTTAATATGACAAAAAAATACACAGAAACAGATTTGGAATTAGCAACTTTGGAATGGCTTGAGGAGCTTGGATACTCTGTGGTTGGTGGACCCGAGATTGCACCACCACCTGATGGAGAAAGACCTGAGCGCAAATCTTATGCCGATGTTGTTCTGGAAGAAAGACTCTGGAATGCTATAGAGAAATTCAATCCAGATATTCCAGCNNGCAACTTTGGAATGGCTTGAGGAGTTGGGCTATTCAGTTGTTGGTGGGCCTGTAATTGCTCCTCCTCCCGATGGCGAGAAGCCAGAGAGGAAAAGCTACTCTGATGTGGTTCTGGAAGACAGACTTCGCTTTGCCATTGAAAAACTTAATCCTAATGTCCCTAATGACGCTAAAGAGGAAGCCTTTAAAAAAGTTATTCAGGTTGTTAATGCTACTCCTAGCCTTATTTTAAACAATAAAATTTTTCACTCCTATTTCCGTGATGGAGTTGATGTTGAGTATTTGCGAAAAGACGGCTCAGTTGCTGGGGATAAGGTAAGGCTGGTTGATTTAGCTAAACCTGACAATAATGATTGGCTTGCAGTCAACCAATATACAGTCATTGAAAACAATGTTAACAGAAGGCCGGATGTGGTTGTCTTTGTTAATGGCTTGCCAGTGGTTGTTATTGAACTTAAAAATCCAGGGGATAAAAAAGCGACAGTTAAAAGTGCTTTTAATCAAATACAAACCTACAAACAAGATATTCCCTCTCTTTTTGCCTATAACGAACTGTCAATCATTAGTGATGGCTTAAAAGCTAGGGTTGGAACAATTAGTGCCAATATTGAATGGTTTACCCGCTGGCGAACTATGGATGGG
>DCTW01000006.1 GCA_002329465.1 Candidatus Woesebacteria bacterium UBA1430
ACCGGCTCTACGAGTGCAAATATTGAAGCTGTAAACATAACAAGAAGAACAAATAAATTCAGGAGTTTATTTCCCATAATTTAAGATAACATAAAATAAACAAAAATAAAATCAAGTATTGTAGTTGTCCACCCAGACTACATAATCCAGGCCGTCGACGTTGTGATCGTTATTAAAATCACCTTCGGACTGCCCGTAGGCATCTGTTACCCCGTAATAATCTACCCAAATAACATAATCCAAGCCGTCTACCTTGCCGTCGGCGTTGGCGTCACCCGGTTTTATCGGCGCGATTGAGGGTGTGGGGGGTGTGGTGGGAGGGGTGGTGGGAACAGAGGTGGGTGTACTAATAGGAGTAGAAGTGGGCCTCGGGGTAACCGAGCCGCCACTAGTGTATTCAAACGCGCCAATATCATATGCCCCACCCTGAGGGCGAGAGTTCCCGTCAATGTCATGATCTACTGAAACGGCAGCACCTGCGTTTATTGCGGGCGAGCCTGATTTAAGGCGGTAATTGTAATTTGAAGGATCGACAAACAGAGGATCTTTTCCCCAGATATCTGATGGGTAGTGAGTACCAGAGGGCAGTTGACCATTCTGGTTGTAAACAAGATTATTGCTAATGGTGATGTTGGAATTGGTGAGATGGTAGAAAATAGTTTGCCAAGGATTGTTATAAAAAATGTTGTTCTGTATGCGGATGGTGTTTACACCGCTGAACCAAATACCGGCGGGATAGTTGTTGTAGCGAGGGTCGGAAATGAAGGTGTTGTTGTAAAAGTAGAGCTGATCCGCATCTTCGATGTATGAACCAGAGAAAGTATAGATGATGTTATTGGTGGTGGTTATATTTCTAGAACCGTTACCGTAGGTAAAGCCAGTGGCGTGGGCCTGATCATCGGATTGGTTAAATTCGTTGGGGAGGAGAATGATGTTGCTGTCGATGAGAATGTTGGAGGCGGCGGTATGATAGGAATCGTTCCAGGTCTGAAAGCCGTCGATATGGGCGCTGGGGGTTTCTGACTGGTAGATATCGTGGATGTAGTTGCGGGTGAACTTGTGGCCGGATCCAAAGAAAAGGATGGCGTCGGCGTCCGTGCCGCATGTTCGACCGGTACTGCCCTGGATGTCGTTTGAATCGACGGTGTGATTTGTGCCGTGAATATCCATGGCACAAAGCCCGTTGTTGTCGAAGCTGTTTTCCCTGATGGTGCAGCCTGTGCTGCCCGTGTCGGTAATGAGGCCGCCGTGACCGGAGTCTTGTATGTGATTATTTTCAATCAAACAATAGTCGCCTGAGATAAAAATACCGTAATCTCCCGAGCCCCAATTGCAAGGGTGTGGAGCTATAATTTTGAAATTTTTAATATGGATATAGTCCCCGCCAATTTCAAAACCTTTTGTGACTGCTTCACCTTGAGCTTGAAAGACAATGGGGGCAGATGAAGTGCCGGAACGGGAAATCGTGGTGCGCTGGGTGGAATAGTCACCAGCCATGACAGTAACGCTGTCACCCGCCGAGACAGTATTGGCTGCTTTTTGGATGGTTCTCCAGGGATTGGATTGGGTACCGGAGTTTGAATCGTTTCCGGAAGGAGAAACGTAGTAGGACGACGCGTGAGCAATGCCGGGGGTAATAATTATGATGATGAGAAATGAGGTAATGAATAATATTAACTTTTTAACTGGGTACACGGTTAGAATTATTCTGGCAGGTTTGGAGTGGAAATTCAAGAATAGTTGTCGAGCCAGATGAGGTAGTCCTGGCCGTCAACTTTTTTGTCATTGTTGAAATCGCCGTCTGAAATGCCGGCATCGGTTTTGCCATAATTATCAAGCCAGATGACGAAGTCCTGGCCGTCTACCTTGCCGTCGGCGTTGGCATCACCCGGTTTTGCCTGGGGTGTTCCTGTAGGAACCGGCGGAGTTGGGGTGGGACGAGAAGATCCTTCAAAACTGACGTAATCTCCCCTGCCATCGGGGATAGTTATTGAAGTAACTCTATTGCCGCTTCTATCGTAGTATTCTTTGTCTGTTGGAAGCGAAATTGTTTTTGTGCTTCCGGTAAAATTCATGTAAATCATTCCCTTTGTTGTCTGGCGCCAGTAGAGGCGGTAGCCCCTTGATCTTCCAGACTCCTGCTGGCTTTGAAAGTCGCCTATCGGATCACCAACCTGATTGCGAATATTCTGAAATACTTGCGGGTTAATTTCTTTTTGGGTGGTGGCTGACTGCAAACAATGGAAAAAGTTGTCCCCTCTTACCATTAGATAAGCAATATATGCTGTGCGGATAAGATCTTGATTATCGGGTATTTGGCGGACTCTGAGGAGTGCTACTTTGTTTTGCTGGGCAAACCATTTGTAGCGATTCCAAGAATCGTACATTGTGTCGCGATTCAAGGTCGCCCCGTCCATTGCCGTAAACAAGTCTTCATGCATTACGCCGTGTATATCTTTATAAACGTACTCAAATTTGCTCCAGTCGCCGAGGGATCCCATATTAACCATAATTTTTACATCCGGATAGCGGGCGTTTAGTTTTCTGAAAAAGGTTGCTATATCTTCATAATATTCCTCAGCAGTTTTCCAAAAAGGATCATTCATAACAAGCCCTGAGCTTCCGAAGCGGACGAAACTGCCGCTATCGCTAAATACTCCATAATTGGTGGGGCTAAACATGCCGTTGTCAGACCCAATCCAATCGGCAGGGCCTAGTGTCGCTTGCCCCGGATAGGCGATTTTTTTAACATATTCGTTGACAAAAAAATCGATAAAGCGGTCATCTGCGACATCAGCAAGCTGAAAATTGTTACCCGATGGATAACCCCAGGCTGCATAAACATATCGTGTTTTACCCTGATATGTCGCGGTAACCATTATTGGCGGTCTGCCTGCTGCGATTTCTGCATCATTCAGGGCAATGAGTTTTGAGTAAGGGAAACCCGTGTGGCCGCCTGTTTCATCCCAGGAGTTAAAGTGATGGATGCGGGCGTGTTTAAGGGTGAGGCCGTTTTCGGGCATACGGTCATAGATATTATTACTTAAAGCACCAAAGCTTATTAAACCCATGCCTGCATAGTCATCATTATATGGATAGGTAAAATAGCTGCCCCGCTCGCTTTGGGTGGGTACTGTTCTCTCTGCTTTTACCGGCTCTACGAGTGCAAATATTGAAGCTGTAAACATAACAAGAAGAACAAATAAATTCAGGAGTTTATTTCCCATAATTTAAGATAACATAAATCGGATAATGTAAAATCAAGTGCCGTAATTATCCACCCAGATTACATAATCCAAGCCGTCGACATTGTGATCCCCGTTGAAATCTCCTTCTGAGGGGCCGCTTGCGTTCGTTGTTCCGTAATGGTCAATCCACAATGTATAGTCAAGACCGTCAACCTTACCGTCTCCATTTGCATCGCCAGGGATCGTCGGTGAGGCCGTGGGGGTGGGAGGAAGGGTGGGAGAAATGGTGGGTGGAGTGGTGGGTGTTGGATTTGGGGTAGAGCCATTTCCGGTACCCACCTTGGTTTTACTGATAACTGCGTCGTCAACATAGATTGTAGTGTTTGGAGGCGTAATGTTTGAAGTATAATTATTAATGCTCCAGTGGACAGTATCTTCCGAAAGAGCAGTCTGGAGATTTTTAACATCAAAAATCTTTACCCCGTCCTGCCAGACTGTAACATGGCCATCCTGAAGTGTGCTTTGCTTATAATAACCTTCTATTTGAAACCAAGTGTCGCGAGGGATGGGTTTAAGGTTTTCCTGCGTCCAGCGTTTTCTTAGAGTTTCGTTGTCGGCGCGCCAATACATTACAAGCCCTGTCTGGCCGGAGCTGTAGTTTATCGCGTCGAGAACAATCATGGGATCGTTTCCTGAGCTGTGCATTGATTTCCATTGAAATATATTCCACCAGCTTCCGGGATTTATATTCGAGGGGATGTAGTACCATGCGGAATAGTAGTATTCTTTACCGGGAAGGTCTTGCCACCTAAAAAGATAAGCAGCTTGATTGCCGGTTGAGGACGGCTCGCTTGTGTTAATTGACAGCGCTGCCGCATATTTTCCTGAATGCACAGGCGAGGTTATGATATCAACTTTTCCCGAAGATCCCTGCTTGATAAAGCCACCTCCCGGACTCCATTGGGAGATATCCCCTGTCTCAAAATCAGCAGACCAAACGACATCTTCCTCTGAAACTGCGTAGCCGGGAGAAGAAGTAATTAAAAAAAGGGTAAAAATAAAGAGGATAAAAATTAATAATTTTGTGGCTGACACAGTTAATATAAGTATTGCAGGTTTAGGGTGGGAATACAAGAAAATACCTATATTAAATTTCAAGCGCGTCGATGAGCTGTTTGAGCATGGAGACCATGACTGCCGGAGCCATAAGGGATACGCTTTCAACACCATTGTCATCTAAAACTTGCCAGGGCTTTTCTTTAACCTTTACCTTTTTTTTACTCTGGTCGTAGCTTAGAACAAATTCGGGGGTGATTTCATAAGGATCGAAGTATTTATCTGCCTTTTTGGCCGGGATATGGTTTCTAAGAAGAACTTTTGGAACTCCATGGAGGGAAAAGGCTTTTTTAAGGATGTCCTCGTCTTTTTCAAGACGGGGGCGAATAGGCTCGATACCGAGCTCGTCTCCCTCTTTTGAAACCATTCTTTCGCCTTTGCAGTAAGGATTATCGCACATAAGGTAGAATTTGTGTTCTTTTTCATCGTAGCCTACCTTACTTGTTACGAGAAGCTTTAGGTTTCTTGAGGTCTGGCATTTGGGACAGATGACGCGGTACTTAATCCGCTCTGCTATTACCGATTCGGGGATATCGATAAGTACAAATATATCGGGATCTTCACGGTAGTTTATTAGATCTCTAAAATACAGCGAGTAGCTTACCTGGTCGAGCTCACGGGGAAGGCCGTCGATAAAAAGCGCTTTTCCTTCGTGCTCTTTGATATAAAGCTTCATTAGAGCTAGGACAAATTCTGTCGGGAGAAGATTCGCAGTAGAGCGGCCTTTAAGTGCTTTTACAGCCTCTTCAAAGGACATAAAACCCCTGTAGTAGCTTTTGAGCTCGTTTAATTTATTTTTTGCGATCTTATCCCAGTTTGCATCTGCGTCGCGAACTACGTCTCCTACTGAAATGTGGGCTACTTTTTCCTCGCCGAAGATTTCGGTAAAAAGTTTTGAGTAGGTGCCTTTACCTGAATTTTTTTTGCCAAGGAGAAATGCCACAAAAGTATTTGATTGCATGTAATTTTTGAGAGCTGCTATCTCGCCTCCCGCTTTGGCTTCAAAATACTCGCTTCTTCCTTTCGGGCTATTGATATCAAATTTTTTAGTAAGCCCTTTTACTTTTGTGCCTATTATCGGGAATTCGAGATTTTTCATCTTATATTAATTAGAAATAATTTTATCAAAACCTGCTTTGTTTTTAAAAGGCCCGATGATTGCAAGACTTAATCTTTCTTTTGTAAAAAAACCGTTTGCTACTTGCAAAAGCTCTTCTTTTTTTACCTTATCTATGTTTTCGAAAACTTCCTCGAGGCTTTTTGTTTTTCCTAAAAGAAGTTCTTCTTCTCCAAAAAATTGGTTTATTGCGCTTGTGTCCTCAAGGGCGAGCGATATTTTCCCTTTTATATATTCTTTTGCTTTGGCAAGCTCTTTGGCCGTTATATTGATTTTTTCGTTTTTTAAGTCTTCAAATACTTTGAGCATGATTTTGAGGGCGCCCTCGGCTTTATTTGGTTCGACTCCCGCATATACGGTGAAACGACCGGTATCCGTATAGTGGTCGGCGTATGTTCTTACTGCGTATGCGAGACCTCTTTTTTCGCGAATCTCAGTAAACATCCTGCTGCTCATGCCGCCGCCGAGAATGGCGTTTAAAACTGCTTCGGCGTAGCGATTTTTGTGTCCAAGCCTCTCCCCAAGAAATCCGAGCATTATGTGCGCTTGGTCCGTTTTTTTGTTTACTACTTTGATCTTCGGCGCCTTCTGAGACGAAACAAACCTAACGGGAGGATTTTTTACTCCGTTTTTTATTGATCCGAAGTATTTTTCCGAAAGCCTAAGCGCTTCGGCGCTTTCGATACTTCCCGAAAGTGTGATGAGCATGTTTTGAGAAAAATAATGTTTTTCGAGATAATTTTTGAAATCTTTAGCTGATATCCCGTCTATTGCCTTTTTGGTGCCGATGATATCGCGGGCAAGGCTATTGCCCTCAAAAACTATGTTTTCAAGAAATTCCTCTACCCTTCTTATGGGAAGATCCTCATACATATCCATTTCTGCCTTTATTACACCCTTTTCCCTTTCTATGTCGGAGGGCTTAAGAAGGGGTGACAAAAGCATATCGGAGAGTATGTCAAAAGCCATTTCGATTTTATCGGCGCGTGCTTTTACGTAAAAAAGAGTAATTTCTTTCCCTGTTGAGGCGTTAAATTCCGCTCCCATTGAGTCTATTGCTTCCGAAATTTTTTTAGCCGAGGTGTATTTTTTACCTCCTTTGAACACAATATGCTCCAAAAAATGGCTAATGCCGGCTTTCGGCTCATCTTCGTAGCGCGAGCCCACGTTTACCCAGACGGTTAGCGTGGCAGACTCAATGTTTTTGATTGGCGTTACTAACACTTTAAGGCCATTTGAAAGTGTTGAGCGAGACGGTTTCATGAGAAGTAGTATATCATTTTTTGAAAAACATCTTGCGAAACATTTTTAGATCAACAATAAGCTCGGAGATTATTGCGAAAGGAAGAGCTACTAAAAATGCGACAATAAAAGTATGATACGTAATTTTTGTGTCTGTTGCGAGATAGATGGCGATCATATCCTCAGCTACCCCCATTACCAATCCTATAAAGAAAAACTCAATAAGATGCGAAGTAATTTGTTTTTTAATTTTTTGATTCATATAAAAAAATTATACATTATTTACATTTTTTCCGGAGCGTTTATTCCCAGAAGCAAGAAACCATTTTTGAGGACTGTGCCTGTTGCAGCAGTTATGGCAAGGCGGAATTGACTAATGACTGATGACTTATTACTAATATCTAATACTCTGTGTTTAGAGTAGAAAGTGTTGTATTTTTGGGCTAAATCAAATAGATAGCTGCAAAGAATGTTTGGTGAGTAATTTTTGGCGGCATTAACTAAAATGTCTTGATATTGGGATAGACTACGTAGTAACGAGAGTTCCTCTCTATTAAATTCCAAGTTCCAAGCACCAAAATCCAAACAATTATCAAGCTCTAAATTTTTAGAATTTAAACGGTTTTGAGGTTTTGTGTTTTGGTTATTTGAATTTGTTTGGAATTTGAAATTTGAGATTTGAGATTTATTTATGATACTTTGTGTTCGGGCATAGGTGTACTGAAGATATGGCCCTGAATTTCCTTTGAGATTAAATATACTATTCCAATCAAAATTTATTTCGCTTTCGGGGTGGTGCATTAGATCAAAATATTTTACGGCTCCAATGCCGACATCTTTTATAATCGCCTCTTTTTCTTTTGGATTAAGATTTTTTACCACTTTTGCCGAATTAAGCAACTCTGCCGCTTTTTCGATTGCTTTTTCGAGTATTTCTTCAAGCTTTATGGTGGTGCCGCTTCTTGTGGACATTTTTTTGCCGCCTATTAATACAAGACCGTGAGCTATATGTACAAAATTTGTCTTTTTTGCCCATCCTAAGAGCTCTGCCGCCTTGAAAACTTGCCTAAAGTGAAGCTTTTGTTCGCTTCCAACTTCATAGATAATGAGCGAAGGGTTCCATTTTTTGAGGCGAAAATCTATAGCTGCAAGGTCGCGTGTAAGATACGTTGTCGTGCCATCGGATTTGACAAGCATTGCAGGCGGCAAATCTTTACCGAGATCTATTATAAGCGCGCCTTGGCTTTTTTTGATTAATTTTTTTGATCTTGCAAGACTTATTACCTTTACCATTTCATCTTCGTAGAAGCTTTCGCCGTAGGCATAGTCTATTTTTATATCAAGAAGATCGTAAATTTTTTGGTATTCGGCAAGTGATATTTTGTTTACTATCTCCCAAATTTGGCGGGCTTTTTTATCTTTATTTTCCAAACGCTTGAACCAATCTTTAGCTTTTTCTTTTAGAGCAGGATTTTCTTTTGCTTTTTTTGAATAAGCAACGTAAATCTCTTCCAAGTCGTTAAGAGTAAGGCTATCCGGATTGATACGCTTTTCTTCGATGGCCGAAAGGATCATGCCAAACTGTGTTCCCCAATCCCCTAGATGATTGTCCCCAACTGTATCAAACCCTAAAGCAGTATATAAATTGTATACAGCTTGACCTATTATAGTGCTTCTTAAGTGACCTATTGAAAAGTGCTTTGCGATATTTGGGGACGAATAGTCTATAACTACACGCTTTCCTTTTCCAATTTCATCTTTTCCGTAATTATCTTTTTGCTTTAGTATTTTGTCTAGATTATTAATAAGAGCTTCTTTTGAAAGCCAAAAGTTGATAAAACCTTCTTTAATTTCTATTTTTGATACTATTTGTGAGAGGCTTTTGTCTTTTGTAAGACGTTTTTTGATTTCTTTCGGATTACCCTTTTTTAATCCTATGTTTGTACTAAAATCACCATAAGCCGGATTTGCGGGTATTTCTAATTCTACTTTATCTACTTTCGCTGCTTTTTTCAAAGAGGATTCGATAAGTTTTTTATACATTTGTGCTAATTTTAATATTTTTGCTACTATTTGTATATGGACGAGGAAGAATCTCCAAAACCGGATAAAGCAGAGGGGAAAGACGACCCAA
Organism: Candidatus Woesebacteria bacterium UBA1430; assembly: GCA_002329465.1. GTDB lineage: Bacteria > Patescibacteriota > Microgenomatia > UBA8517 > UBA8517 > UBA1430. The sequence goes on from DCTW01000006.1 coordinate 8,798, forward strand.
ATCTTTTAATACTGGAGCGGCTTATAGAAAAGGCAGGCAATATAAGTGATCCCCTAAAATCCGCGGTTAAAACCAATGCCCTTAGATACCTTAAAGCAATTTATATAAATTCGCTGACAATTAAGCATGGCGGAGATTATCAGGAACCCCTTTCTAAATACGAGCTTTTTGCACAATCTTTAGAAAAATCCGAGGAGGCTGTGGCGAGTAGAAATATTGACGAGAATGAGATGCGGGAACTCGCTCCTGTTATTTCGAGCATTGAAGATGCTTTGAGAATACCGGATGATAAAAGGATAAAAATTACTAAAGCCGATAATTCTTTCGAGCCCGGGTCAGATACTAATGATCCTAATCTTCCTTCTCAAGAGTGAAACCGTTTGTAACTATAGTAATAGCCCCCTCTTCTTTGGTTATAAATGTTTTGATATTTCTAGAAGAGAGCATGTCTAAAACTTCTTTGTGGGGATGCCCCCAGGGGTTTTTGCCTGCCGATATTACCGCTACCTGAGGATTTGTTGCATCAAGAAGACTTTCAGTAAGGCCGTTTTTACTTCCATGATGAGGTATTTTGATATATTCCAGGTTTGGCAGCCTGTGTGCTTTTAGTAAATCTTTAATTGCGTCCGGACCAATATCTCCTGTAAATAATCCCTCAAAATCAGCGTATTTTAGAAGAAGAACTACCGAATTGTTGTTGTTTCCTTTCTGGAGATATTCTTCTAAAGGCCAGAGTATATCTAAATATATCAATCCTATTTTTAACTTTTTTGCCTTTTGCGGGCTTATGAGCTTGACTTCTTCTTTTTCTATTAAATTTTTTAGCACTCCGAATGATTGATTGCCAGATTCAGCCTCGTTTGATAAAAAATATAAAACTTTAAAATTGTTGAAAACTTCTAAAAGACCGTGGTAGTGATCCTCTTCCGGGTGCGTTAGAACAACAAGTTCTATTTTTCTGTCCCAGAACGGGATGTTTTTAGAAAGGCAATTTGCGACTTTGTTTCCCGGTCCGCCATCAATTAATATTTGGGTATTGCCCCTTGTGATCAAAAGCGCGTCTCCCTGCCCGACGTTGCATGCTATAATTCTTAAATTTTTCTCTGGAAGCGTAAAAACAGCTATCCAAAAAAGCGCCGCTATAAGAAATAGAAATGAAAGGGTTAATATAGTTTTTCTCATCAGCTAAAAAAATTTATTATAAGCAAGAACCAGCTTGAAAGCGGGTATGTCAGATAAAGTATGGGGAGCGAAAGATTGGCCGATATTATGCTAAGCAAAGAAGAGATCATTCCGAGAATTGTTATGGGGGCTATTGTCCAGAGGATGAGCGCGTTTATCAGGGGGGAAACGGGGTTAAAATTCCCAAAGGATATGAAAAGAATCGGAGCAACGCCGATTTGTGCTGCCAGGGATGTTGAGAAATCCTGCCTAAAAAATTTTGGGAGAAAATATATCAATCTATTAATTTTAGTTTCAAAAAGTATCAATGACAATGTTGCCATAAAGGAAAGGATAAAACCCAGATCCCAAAACCAAAGAGGATTTATTATAAGCATTGTAAAAGCCGAAAGAAAAAGCGCTCTTTTGGCAAAATAGATTTTTCCTAAACCCTGAGCAATAAATGCTACAGAACCCATTATGCCTGCGCGAACAAGAGGGGCTTCCAAGCCGCAAAAGAGTACATAAAGCCAAATTACTGCGATCGAAGCTAAAGCTGCTTTTTTTCTTTTAGTTAGGAGTATAAGGGAGTTAAGGACAAAGCCTCCTACTAAAGAAACGTTCATGCCTGAAGCGACGACGACATGGGCTGTGCCTGTGACTTTTAAGTCCTGCCAAAAATCTTCAAATATACTCTTTTTGGAGCCGAGGACTACTCCGGAAACCAATGCCGAATGCGGATAAGGAAGCGTGCTATTAATGTTAAGAAGCATTTTTTCCCTTAATGAATAAAATGATCCTTCTGATTTTTTCAGGCCTAAAAGAGTTGGGTCTTTAAGCTTTCGACCATCTACTATCCCCTCTACCACCAACCTATCTCCATAGCTTATTTCTGGATATGGATCGAGATAGATTTTAACGCCTTTTAGTGTAATTGATTGATAATTATCTCCCCGAGACGGTTCTTCGGTAACGCGGGATCTTATCCTTATCCTATCTCCATCTTGATATTTTGGCACGGCTGCCAGATAGCGAAGGAAAAACAAAATAAAAAGAAGAGGCCAAAAAAAATATTTAATCATTTAGATTAATTAGTATACTGATAAAAGATCTTTGTTTTTATCGTAAACGTTTTGTTTTAAAATCTTTTTGGTCAGTAATTCCTCTACTGTTGAGTAAGGTCTTTGTTCAATGATGTTTTGGGCTGTAACAGGGCCTATTCCCCATAATGACTCCAGCTCTTTTTGGCTTGCAGTATTGATGTTTATCGTTTTTCCCAACGTCTGAGATGTATCGTCCGAAACACCCAGATACCCCCCCTGATTATTAGCACTCGTGTCTGTTGACTGCTCACTGCTTGACGGAATATAAATTTTTTGTCCGTCTTTGAGAGGGCTTGCGCGATTGAGGTATTTTGAAATCCATTCGTTGTCGGCGTCTTCGGATAATCCACCTGCTTTGTTTAACGCATCCTCTACTCTTTCGCTGCTTTCGAAAGAATATACTCCGGGATTTTTTACACTTCCTGATACTTCGACAATTATTTGGTTTTGCTGAGCTTTATTGCTGCCACTACCCTTTTCTATTATTTCAACACTATCTTGAGCGAATGGGTTGGAAGCATAAAGAATTATTCCTGAGGCTACAAATATTAAACCCGTAAGGAAAAAGGCTATCTGCCAACGGAATTTATAGATTAGCTCTTCCATCTATACTATAATATTATTATAGTTATAATATGTTTATGAAAAGACTTGTTTTTGTAGCCGGATTGGTACTATCCCTATCTTTTTTAAAAATTTCGCTGCCTGCCAACACTCATGCTTCCGAGGGTATATTTGAGCTAAAAAACCAAACCGGAGAGGATGCAAGATGCTATGCATTATCCGTACTTATGGGGGACCTTTCTTATAAAATTCTTGCTTCGTGCAGAGATATTCTCTACCCCGGGGGAACCGAGGTTTTCAGCTATGTTGCCTGGATCAACCCAGCCGACGGAGGCAATCCCCAAAGGCTTGGCACGCTGGGAGTTGGAAAAGTGGAGTTCAAAACAAAAACCGCTTTTACAAGCATTTTTGTCACCAAAGAGTTAAATAGCAATGCACGGCAACCCGGAGGAACTATTGTAATGCAAGGTGGACTTCAAAGAATTACTCTTCTTGAAAACCCTGATTTGGCCGAGATTGAAACACCTGAGCTTGGTGAACCCGAAGCGTCTCCAAGCCCTAGTCCTAAAGCAAGTAGTAGAATTAATATTTTTAGGATTGGAGGGGCAGCTGCTTTTGTAGGGATATTTTTGATAATTCTTCTTGTACTCTTTTTGACCAGAAGATAATTTACTTTAGAACAAAGTTTATAATTTTTTGAGGTACAAATATTGTTTTTACAATCTTTTTACCTTTCAACCAGGAAGATACTTTCGGATCGGCAATTGCTTTTTCTGCAACCGCGTTTTTGTTTGAGGCTACGCCGTGCGCAACTCTAAGAACCGCCCTTACTTTTCCGTTAACTTGGATTGCCATATTAACCGGCTGGTTTTTGATTAGTTTTGTATCAATTTTAGGCCAGGTAGACTTATGGATCGTGAAATCCTTTCCCAGAACCTCTACCCAGACTTCTTCGGCCAGATGCGGGGTAAAGGGGGCGATAAGTTTACAAAGCACAATTAATGAATCTTTGCTTATACTTTTTTGTTCTTTTAGGAAATTTACCAATTCCATTATGGATGCTATTGCCGTATTGTATCTAAATTTTTTTATGTCTTTGGTAACCTTTTTTATAGTTTGATTTACTTTGATTGACTCTTTTTTGCTTATTTTTAGTGAATGTTTTGTGTTAAATAGCTGCCAAAGGCGCTCGAGAAACTTTCTCATGGCTTCAATGCCCGTATCGCGAAAATCAGGATAGCCGTCCATAGGGCCTAGAAACATGGTGTAGAGTCTTAATGTATCTGCGCCGTATTTTTTTATATATTCGTCAGGGTTGACTACATTCCCACGGCTTTTGCTCATTTTAGCTCCGTCTTTAATCAAAAGGCCGTGGGCAAAAAAGCGCGTGAATGGCTCCTCAAAATTTATAATCCCAAGATCGGACAAAGCCATTGAGATAAATCTTGCGTACATTAGATGCAGCACCGCGTGCTCTGCTCCACCAAAATACAGATCAACCGGCAGCCAATTTGAGAGAATTTCATCGTTAAAAGGCTTGGCACTCTCTTTATTTGTCTGCTTGATTTGAGCTCGAAGAGCTTGTCCATATTCTTTAGTGCCGATGTTTGGATAAGCCAAAAAGTACCACGAACTATCTAAAAATGTATCAGAAACATCTGTTTCCCTTTTTGCGATAGATCCACATACAGGACATTTTGTTTCATAAAATTCAGGATGGTCTGCAAGAGGGCCTTTGCCTGTGCCTTGAGGCAGATAGTGCTTGAGTTCGGGAAGAAGTACCGGAAGGTTTTCTTCGGGATACCAGCCCATCGGCGACCAGTCGTCGGAATTTCTAACCTTTTCAGGTAAACTATTTTCTGTAAACCAGCTTTTCCCGTCTTTTGCGCATTTTTTGCAATAGATCATCGGGATGGGCGGGCTCCAATAGCGCTGCCTTGAAATGAGCCAGTCGCGAAGGTGGTATGTAGTTTTTCGCTTGCCCCAGCCTTGCTTTTCCAAATAGTCCAAAATTTTCTCTGTTGCTTTATGTGTATTCATTCCGTTTAAAAATTCAGAGTTTACTGCTATTCCTTCGCCTTCCTCTACCTTGTCTGAAGTAGTTATCTCGGAGGTATCTCCGTTTGAACCGACAACAACTCTTTTTACGGGAATATTAAACTCTTTTGCGAACTCAAAATCACGTTTGTCGTGCCCCGGAACGCCGACAACCGCTCCTGTTCCAAAACCTGCCAGCACAAAATCCGACACCCAAACGGGCATTTTGTAATTATTTAGCCGATTTAGGGCATAAAGCCCTGTAAAGACGCCTGTTTTGACTCTCCCTTCTTTTTTTCTTTGTTGCTCGGTTTTGTTTAAGGCAGTATTGATATACTTTGTTACTTTTTGAATATATTTAGAAGACAGTAGATCAGCTAGATTTTCGCGGGCGTACTCCGGTGAAACAACAATAAAAGTCGCTCCAAAATTTGTGTCAGGGCGGGTTGTGAAGCAATCTATGGATGCGTTTTTACCATCAATTGGATAAGTAATTGTGATCCCCTCTTTTTTGCCTATCCACTCTTTTTGGGTTTTTACCACTCTTTCAGACCAATCGATGCTATCAAGATTTTTAAGTAGTCTTTCGGCGTAATGTGTAATTCTTAAGAACCATTGATTAAGAATTTTTCGCTCAACTACCGTGCCACAGCGCTCGCAGACCATTACTTCCTCGTCGGAGCCAACTGGCTTCCCGTCGGCACGAATCGGGTCTTTCCCCGCCTGGGCGGGAGTCATAACCTGTTCATCCGCAAGCACTGTCTTACAAGACGGGCACCAGTTTACCTCGGCTTCCTTTCTGTATGCCAAGCCTGCTTTAAAAAGCTTTACAAATAGCCATTGAGTCCATTTGTAATAGTCCGGATCCGAGGTCGCTAACGAGCGAGTCCAGTCATAGCCATGCCCCATGCTTTTAAGCTGGTTTGTATAGGTTTTTATCGTTCGCGAAAGCATTTTCTGGGGCGTTTCACTTACTTTTATTGCGTAATTTTCAGAGTGAATTCCAAATGAATCGTAGCCTATGGGCTGGAATACTTCTTTCTCGTTCATACGCATGAATCGACCGAATATGTCGCTTCCGGTTGAGGAAAAGGCGTGGCCTGCATGCAAGCCTTCAGCCGAAGGGTAAGGAAACATAAAAAGGTTATAAAAAGGCTGCTTGGCGTAAGCTTTGATATTGGTATTATAGATACCCTTTACCTCCCATTTTTTTTGCCACTTTTTTTCTACGGCGTTGTGGTTATAATTGTATTTTGACATTTAGTGGCATTATTTTAATTGACTTGAGAGCTAAAAAGCAAGGAACTAAAATAAATTCCTTAATATAGCCATAAACTTCATAAAAAAAAGCTTAGCAGTTATTGTCCTTCGGTGCTAAAATGCGAATTGTTATTTGACCTGAAAGAATTAATTTTTCGTGCGTTTATTTTATGATTTATTGAAGCTGTGAAAATAAGTAAAATCCTGCGTGAAATATATACATATCATAAGTTATTTCTCTTATCTGCAATAAGTATTTTTGTAAATATAATTATATTGGCAATTTTCCTGTAGTATTTTCGCAAAGTTGAGCCTGTGTAAAATGCGGAAATGTAATATAAATATTTTTAGAGGATAAATTTATATTAATAATTAATTAAATTTTAAGTTAAACTTTGTTTGCGGAAATTTTGTTATTAGGATGTGTGAAATATTATTATATATTTATGCTTGTTTATAGACGTTTTATTTATTACCTTTTTCTTTTCTAGGTCTTGACAAGAGTATTTATCAAGTTATAGATTATAAGTATAATTTATTATAATTTATGTAAATTAGCCTCATTTTTAATATACCATGAAAAATATCAATAATATTAAAAACATAGAGAAAAATTTTTTAAATTACCTTAGTGAAATGAATCTTTCGAGATCTTCAATCAAGAATTACAAATCTGATATTTCCTACTTTATAAGATGGCTTAATTACAAATATCCAAAAGGTGCTTTATCTAAATTTAGTTTATCTGCGATTGACGAATATATTAGTTTTCTTCGCTCTTCAAAAACTTCTTATGTAACTATTAATAGAAGGCTTACTACTCTTAGACATTTTACTAACTTTTTGGTTGAGAGAGGTTTTATTGATCGCAATTTTATGAAGCAATACAGAAATGTGGATAAACGATCCGAAAGTGACATGCGTAAACTTTTGGGTTTTTTTGAAGAAAATCTTCTTTATGAAGGAGTCAGCGGGAAAAGTGCAAAAAATTATAAGTCGGACGTAAAGTCTTATATTAGCTGGCTGTACAAACTCGGTATGGGGCAAGAGGATATAAATAGTGAAACCTCAAGCGCCTATCATAAAGAACTTTTAAAAATCAGGGCCGAAAGAAGCGTTAAGAGGAGTAAAACCTGTGTTAATAGATTTATAAGGTGGTTTAACAAAGACGAAGAAGATTTTGTACTCAGCAGCGTAAAAAGAAAAAAAACAATTGCAGATTTGCCAAAAAAGCCTACCGTCCCTGTAATACTATTTATAACGGCAATTATTCTTCTTATTACACAAATCGTAATCAGCACTGATCCAGTTGCCTCCCCCGCTCCCGTATCGGCGCTTGACAGCTATTCTTTGGATACCGTTGAGAGTGAGACATCCGAAAAAGAGCTTTATTCAAACTTAAAAGACAAAAAAATATCCATAATCCTTGATGACAAGACCCTTCCGCATGCCGTTACCGCCAATGCGCATTTTAATGAGGAGAATATGCTCGTTCTTGAGCTTGTGGATGAAGAGTCTCCGGACAGTGTGCTTAATATGAGCGAAAGCGGTAACTATATTGCCGGTGCGTCTTTTATACCAGCGGGGAAAACTGAATACTTTATATATAATCCTGAAGTAAGAGAGAATTCGTTTATTTATATTACGCCAAAGACTTCTACTGAAAATCAAATAGTTTATGTCAAGAGCCAGGGGGATGGTTTTTTTGTAGCAGCTATAGACAATCCTCTTAACAGGAAGCTTGATTTTAATTGGATATTGATTAATATATAAAATANNAAAATATTATTTCTATATCATTCTATATAAATTTATATATAGAATAATAATTTGAGATAATCAGGTCTTGACAAAACAAATATATTAAGAGAATAATTATCAAAATATGAACACTAGCTTAGAAAAAATTGAATCCTTTGTAACATATTTGATTGTAGCTTTGGTTCCCGTAGCTATATTGGCGGTATTCCCCAATGCCTTTACTACACCAAAATTGATTGTGCTTTCTTTTGGTGTTTTTATATTAATCCTATTTAAAGTAGCCAAAGTTTTTGTAAAAGGTAATATAGAATTTAGCGTAGGAAGTTTTGATATTCCCATACTGCTTTTGGTCATTGCTTATCTTGCGAGCGCCATTGTTAATACTCCTAATAAGCCGGAGGCATTCTTTTTGCCCGGTACTGCAACAATATTTACAGCAGGGGCTTTTTTGTATTTTTTGCTTAATCAAGCCTCTTCATCAACCAGAAAAAACACTATGATTGCCCTTTACATTTCGGGTATTATTGTAGCAGTTTTTTCCCTATTTTCTACTGCGGGGATATTTAACGGGATCGGATCTTTGCCGGCATTTATGAAAGAAACCGGCTTTACTCCCGTAGGAGGAAGCCTTCCATCGTTTATCATGTTTGTTACTCTTATCCCAGTTGGTATTAGCTACATGCTCAAAGAGAAGGATGTTTCGCAGAAAGCTTTTTGGGGTGTAAGCTTGGCGCTTCTTTTATTCGGAACCGTGACTTCACTTATTAATATAGTTCCGGGGAAGTCAAGCTCCCCCCAGCTTCCGAGCTTTAGAACTTCTTGGGTAGTTACTGTTGATACACTAAAAAACAGTCCCCTTCTTGGTATCGGGGCCGGAAATTATTTGACTGCATTTAATAGGTTTAGACCAATTGAATATAATCAAACCGATTTGTGGAGGCTTAGATTTACCTCTGCGAGAAACTTTTATTTTACAGTTATTACAGAAACAGGATTGCTGGGATTTGCGGCTTTAGCAATTATTGCTTACAGCGCTTATAAAACCATCAAAAGCGAGGACAAAGAGAAAAAGCTTGTCGGCTGGAGCACCAAAGATACATCTATAATACTGCCTTTTGTAATTTTGGCAATTCTTATGCTTCTATTTCCATCTAACATTGTATTTGTAACGATGATTTTTGTTTTTCTGGCTTTGAATTCGGAGCTACATCCTATTAAGCTTGGTGCTCTTTCTGCAGCACAAAGTGAAGGAAGTCGAACAAATAATCTGGGAATGAAGCTGCCTATCATTATAGTTACTTTACCAGTTATAATCGGATTTATCGTATTTAGCTATTATGCTTCCAGAGCTATTGCGGCAGAGCACGCTTATAAAAAATCACTTGACGCTATCGCCAAAAACGATGGAAGAAATGCTTATGATTTGTTAAGAAATGCAATTAATACCAATCCGTATGTTGACAGATATCATACATCTTACGCTCAAATTAACCTTGCGCTGGCAAATACAATAGCCTCGAAGGAAGATATCACCGATCAAGACAGAGAAACCGTTGCCCAGTTAATACAACAGGCAATAAGAGAGGGTAAATCAACCGTAACTCTAAACCCACAAAGGGCTGCAAACTGGGAAGTTCTTGGAAGAATTTATCAGGCAATAATACCTTTGGCTGAGAATGCTAATGCATTTGCTGCTGAGACTTACAGACAAGCTGTAGCCCTTGACCCTATAAATCCCGAGCTTAGGATAGCACTTGGAGGAATCTACTATGCAGCAGGAGACTACAATAACGCCATCAGAATCTTTGAATTGGCTGCTGCTACTAAACCCGATTTCCCAAATGCTTATTATAATCTTGCATACGCTTTGTATGGAAATGAGCAATATGACCAAGCGATACAGCAGATGTCTGTGGTATTGTCTTTAGTTGAATCCGACAGCCAAGATTATGAAACAGCCAGACAGGCTTTGGAGAACTTCCAAGAGAAAAAAGAGGCTACAGCTCCCAGTACGGACAACTTGACTCCACCTCAAGAGCAAGAAGAACCTATTATAGAGCCTCCTATTGAACTTCCCGAAGAGGCCGAGCCTCCGGAACAGTCGGCTTCACCAAGCCCGGCAGCTTCCCCTACTCCACTACCTTAATTACTAATGACTAATAATGTGGACCTAGCCAGAATCGAACTGGCAATTTACCCATGCGAAGGGTATGGTATACCATTTACCTATAGGCCCGCTTGACAGATTGATTGTTAAAGGATGGTCAAGGGATCGAGGAATGTACCTCCACGGCGAATTTCAAAGTGAAGATGAATCCCCGTTGAGCGACCTGTTGAGCCCATTTTACCTATCGCATCCCCTCTTCTTACTGTTTGGCCTACTACAACATAGATTGATGACATGTGGGCATAAAGCGTTTGATAGCCGTTTCCATGATCTATCATTACTCTATTTCCGTAACCGTATCCATCCGGCCATCCTGCTACTATTACCGTTCCCGAATCAGCAGCCAGAATATTTGGAGCTGCCCTGTTTGCAATATCTATACCCTTGTGGTACCAAGCAAAACGCTGTGTGATTGTACCGCTTGCCGGCCATGCGAACTGGCCTGAGGCTACGACCGTGCCCGCATCCGGTGTAACCTGCCTGACTCTTGCTACCGGCGACCAAGGTATGGCTTCGGGCATTATACCATCCGGGACTATTACCGTTTGGCCTATTGCAAGCTCAAATGTTTCATCGTTTATAAACGCGTTGTATGGATAATCAACGATTGCCTGAGGAGAGGTGTCGTATTTTTTAGCTATTGAATAAACGGTATCGCCCTTTTGAACTTTATGGGATACGCCGGTGATTGGTAAAATTTCGAGTGTTTGGCCGACTTTTATCTGGTCTTTTGATTTAAGCTCGTTCTGCCAGCGGACAGTATCAACAGATACTCCGAATTTTTCCGCTATTGTACTTACCGTATCCCCTTCTTCTACCGTATATTCAATAACTTTATCCCTCATTTTCTCGGAAACCATTGTGGAAGTTCCGGAGGAATTGTCTATTGTAGCCGAAAGTACTGTTCCGGGTGACGGAGCATCCCAGGGATCCACCTTGCTTTGAGGAAATTCCTGCGCAACTATCGGCGCGATCATTATACCGAAAGCCGTAATGCCTGCCATGCCGGAATGCATAAGCCGTTTTGCCATTTTCCCTCTCTGCCTATATAAAGAGGTGACAAAAAGACTTTTGTAAATTTCTATCTTGCGAGCGTGAATTCTTGTAAGCTTTAGTAGATAATAGAATAGCTCGCGTAAAAAGATTAAAAAATCAGTCAAAAGGGATTTAAAATTTAAAAACAGCTTGTTCATTGCTGTGGGAATACATTACCACAAAATGGCTTCCGAAATCAATTATTTTAAGCAGGAGTTTTTAGGGAATTTAAGAATTCGTCGTTGTCTTCGGTTTTTTTGAGACGCTCCAAAAGCATTTCGGTTCGCTCGTCATCCGGCATCATCTCGAGCATACGCCTTAGGGTCTGTACCTTTTTGAGTTTATCTTCTCCGTAGAGAAGCTCTTCGTGCCTTGTGCCGGATCTTGATACATCGATTGCGGGAAAAATTCTTTTTTCAGCAAGTTTTCTTACCAGATGAAGCTCCATATTTCCTGTGCCTTTGAATTCTTCATATATCAAATCATCCATTCTTGAACCCGTATCAACAAGACAGGTTCCAATGATTGTGAGGGATCCCCCTTCCTCGATTTTTCTTGCTGCGCCAAAGAATCTTTTGGCGGGAAAAAGAGCCTGGGGATCAAAGCCTCCTGTAAGAGTTCTGCCCGATGTCGGAAGAGCCAGATTATAAGCCCGTGCTAAGCGCGTGATTGAATCAAGTACCATTACCACGTCTTTTCCCTCTTCCACTAGTCTTTTTGCTCGGTCAAGGGCGAGCTCGGCAACACGGGTTTGATTTTCCGGCGGTTCGTCAAAATTGCTTGCTGCTACATCCCCTTCTCCATCTGTGACCGAGCCTACGTGACGCTTGATGTCCGTTACCTCTTCGGGGCGTTCGCCTATAAGGACTGCAATTATGTGTGCTTTAATTCCTTTTCCTTTTGAATTTTCGGGGTAATTTTTGGCGAGACCTCCAATTATATCTTTAAGAAGCCATGTTTTACCTGCTTTTGGAGCCGAAACTATCAAGCCTCTTTGACCAAAGCCTATTGGCGCTATCAGATCTATTACTCTTGTTGTTAAAGGCTCTTTGCCCGTAGAAAGCTTGATTTGTGAATCGGGATAAATTGCTATCAAATTTTCGAAATCGGAGCGTTTTTGCAATTCCACCGCTTCTTTTCCATTTACTTTTTCTACTTTGAGAAGGCCCCAGTAGCGCTCGTTTTCTTTTGGCCTTCTGGCAAGGCCTGTGATCATGTCTCCATTTCTAAGATTAAATCTTCTTATTTGCGAGGCTGAGATATAGATATCGTTATCCGATGCAGAAAATTGAGGCCTTAATAGGCCTGAACCTTCATTCGCAACGTCTAGTACTCCCTTAATTTCTTCTGTCGGCAAGCCGGAATCAGGAAGAACACGGTCGTCAACAATTAGTTTATTTTGGGAATCTTCGTTTTTTGAATCTGAAACCATGAAATTAATCTATATATTTAAGAGGCAGGTAGTTCACTCATTGTGTGGAAACCTTCTTTTTGAGAAGTTATTAAATTATATTTTTATCTTTGCAACTTGTCAATATCAAAGTCCTTTGACTTCTTTTTTAAACAGTGCGCCTCTTTCTTTGTAATCTTTAAACATATCAAATGAAGCTGATGCGGGCGATAGAACGACTATTCCACCTGCTGGTGTAAGTTCGAATGCTTTTTTTACAATCTTACTCATTTTGGGTTTGCCCAGATTTAAAACTTTTCCTTTAAAACCGGCTTTTATTAATGATTTTTGGATTTTTTCGGCCGTATCGCCTATTAAGACGGCTGCTTTTACATTTTCTCTTTCTGAAAGACACTTTCCAAGTTTTGTGTAGTCAAGTCCTTTATCAAAACCTCCAAGAATTATCGTTAACGGCTCATTAAAAGATTTGACTGCTGCTATTGCCGGCTCCGGATTGGTTGAAAATGAATCGTTATAAAAGGTAACTAACTTTTTTGTGGCTACCAGCTCGAGCCTGTGCTCAAGACCCTTGAAGCTATAGACTGCTTTTTGGGCAATAGCTTTTTTAATCTTAAGGATTTCAGCTACCTTGAGAGCAGCCGCTATGTTTTCCCAGTTATGCTCACCGCGGAGAAGAAGCTTTTTTGTATTGAGTGTCCTTTGTGTTTGGGATTTAGTAAAAAAGTGAACCTCTCCCCTAGTCTCTTTTGCAAAGCTTCTGGTAAGAGAGTGATCCGCGTTTATTACTGCAAAACTGCCTGGTGTAAGGTACTTTACTATATTTTTTTTGGATTCAATATATTCTTTTTTGTCCTTGTGCCAATCAAGATGATCCTCCGAAATATTTAAAACTACAGCAATGTGCGGGCTTTTTGTAATGTCTATAAGCTGAAACGAAGAAAGCTCCATCACAACTAAGGAGTCTTTGCTAAGTTTGTCCAAAATTTCAAGATAAGGTACGCCGATATTTCCAACCAAATAAGCGTCGTGCCCGCTGTCTTTTAGTATTTTATAAATTAGCGTGCTTGTTGTACCTTTTCCTTTAGTACCGGTTACACCTATCACCTTTCCCGGACAAAGATCAAGAAAAATTTTAAGGGCGCTTGTAATTTCAACTCCCTTTTTCTCGGCTTTAGCAAGTTCTTTCGAAAACCTATAGACTCCCGGGGAGCGGATTATTACATTGAATTTATCAAGATTTTTAAGATAGTTTTTTCCTGTTTGAAATTTAATCTTTTTGATATTTATATCGCTTAGATCAAGATCTTTTTTAGACTTTTGATCAAGAACCGTAATTTTTGCCCCTTTTGATTTTAGGAATTTTGCCACGTCTTTACCCTCGACTCCGAGTCCCAGGATAGCTACATTTCTATTTTCAAAAAAAGATATGCTTTTTCTTCTGCCTTTTATGGCTTCAAGTACTGCCTCTTTATCGCTCCAGGGGTATTCTACTCCCTTATAATTCATGGTTTTTTCGTGCCCTTTGCCGCAAAGCACAACTGTATCACCTTTTTTAGCAAGCTTATTTATTGCAAGCCAGATGGCTTTGCCACGATCCGGCTCTACTACGTAGTTTTTGTTTGTCAGGCCTTTTTTGATTTGCTTTATTATTGAAATAGGTTCTTCGTAGCGCGGGTCTTCCGCTGTAAAAACCGATGTATCTGCAAGGCGTGTTGATATTTTGCCCATTAGGGGGCGTTTATCATCGTCTCTTTCGCTTGCCGCACCAAAGACGGCGATGAGACCGCCTTTTTTCTTTTTTCTTAGGTTTCTTAAAACACATTCAAGAGCTTTTGGGGTATGGGCGAAATCGATAAAAATTTTTATTCCTAAATTATTCCTTATTTCTTCCAGTCTGCCCGGCGGTGAGACAAAGCTTGTAAATGCTTTTTGGATTTCGGTCTTTTTAATGCCGCATTCAAGGGCTACAAGCGCTGCTCCTAACGCATTTTCTTGATTATAATCTTCAGGGAAACGTTTTTTTATGGCTTTTAGGATCGATTCGGGAAGACTTTGATGCCCGAAGGCTATAACTTTTTTGTTTTTTAAGATATGGTCTTTGATTAAATCGAAATATTTTTTGTTTACAAAGCTTGTTTTTGAATTGTTTATTAGCCAAGCTTTTGATTTTGCGTAGGAATCGAATGTTTTGTGATAAAGCAGGTGTTCATGCGTTAAGTTTGTGAACACAGAAATGTCAAATGGAACACCCCAGACTCTTTTCTGGTCGATACCTATTGAGGTGACTTCAATAACTGCGTACTCACAGCTATTTTCAAGCATAAGCTTGAGATATTTTTGAAGAACTAGCGGGTGCGGACTTGTTACGTGCGGACCTGTTTCTATCTCAACGTCGCCGATTTTGGCGGATACTGTAGTAACTAAGCCCGTTTTCCTACCTGACTTATTTAGAATATGGGCAATAAGACTTGCTGTGGTGGTTTTGCCGTCCGTACCAGTAACTCCTATTATTTTTAATTTTTTGGCCGGGTTTTTATAATGATTTGCGGCTATTATTGACAGTGCTTCGCGGGAATTTTTCACTTTCACATAAACTGTCTTTTTGTGCCAGGATTTCTTGGGGTCTTTTTCACCTACTAAAGCTGCCGCAGAGCCTTTAACTGCATTTTTGATAAATTTATGACCATCTACGGTAAGTCCTGGGACTGCAATAAAAAGCGTATTTTTCTTTACCAGCCTTGAATCGTCTGTAACAAAATCTATTTCCGGATTTTTACCTGCAGGCATTACTGCTTCGTAATCAAGCCCTTTTAACAGTTTTGAAAGTAGCATATTAAAATCCGATTAATTGCACCTCGGGAACGAGTTTGATCTTATATTTTTGTTTAACATCCAGTACTATTTTTTCAGCTAGGTTTTTGATGTCATTTGCTTTTGCTTTGCCGCCGAGGTTTATTAATATTAGCGCGTGTTTATCCGAGACTGCTGCTGTTTTGAAAGATTTTCCTTTCCAGCCTGCTTTTTCGATAAGAAAGGCTGCCGGTATTTTAACTTTGTTTCCCGTCGGATAGGCAGGAACTTCACCAATAATTTTTTTTAATTTTTGAAAGTCGTTTTTACTGATTTCGGGATTTTTGAAAAACGAGCCTGCGTTTCCGATTATATTCCAATCCTCAAGCTTTGCCTTTCTTATTGCAAGCACAGCATTTCTTACATCCCACAAAGAAGGATTGTTGATACCATTTTCATTTAGATAAAACGACAATGAGTCGTATTTAATTTTTGGAGTATTATCTTTTTTAAGTTTTAGGGTGACTTCGAAGATGATATATCTTCCCGCTTCTTTTTTAAAAATGCTATCGCGGTAGGCAAAGCGGCAGTCTTTTTTATTCATCTTTATGAATTCATTATTTTTTCTATCAAAGGCTATAAGGCTTTCAAACGTATCGGCAAGCTCCTGGCCGTAAGCTCCGATATTTTGGATAGGGGCGGCTCCAAGAGTACCCGGTATGCCAGATAAGCATTCAATACCGGATAAGCCTTTTTGAATTGATTTTTCTACCAGATAATCCCAAACTACTCCTGCTCTGCCGACTAGAATATTGCCTTTAATTTTAAGGGTTTTATCGATTATTTTTATAACTATGCCTTTTATACCTTTGTCGCTTACCAGGATATCGCTTCCTCCACCAAGGACAAATAAATTAATTTTTTTTGCGAGATTGTGGGCATAAATAATATCTTTTTTGTTTTTAACCTCAAGGTAGAGTTCTGCCGGACCTCCCAGGTGGAAGGTTGTTAAATCTCTAAGCATTAAATTTTTTTTAATATTTCTCTTGACCATTTGAAGCTTTCCCCTGCTCCCATAACTACTATTACATCCCCCTTTTTAACCTTTTTCTTTATTGACAAGACTATACCTTTTAAATCTTTTTGAGAATATGCGTTTTTGTGACTTAATTTTTTGACAACCATGTCCTCGTTTATCCCAAGGTGTAGAGTGCCATAATGTCAAGTGTCCCTTTTGGTAGGCACGGATTCTAAACAGATTTAAGTCAGCTAGTTAAAATATCCTTTATGGTGCCACTTCTTTCCATG
>DCTW01000001.1 GCA_002329465.1 Candidatus Woesebacteria bacterium UBA1430
CAGTTCCCGGGGAAATAGCGGTAATTCTGGTGTTAAAAGGAAAGGAAAAATCAGGTGAAACTGCGTTTGCTATTGAGCTGTTGCTGGAAGAAAAAGTAACATATGAGACCGATCCGTTTCTAACGCTTATCGAAGCATTTAAAGGAGCGCTCTGGCCAATATTTCTTGTTAGTGAGCTTGGATTAAGTGAAATGCTGCAGCTTGGAGGAGGGGGTGGTGTGGGAGGCGGAGTGGGACGGGGTGTGGGAACAGGTGGTGCGGGTGTTGAGCCGGGGCGAGGGGTTGGGGTTCTGGGGGGAGTTGTGGGAGCAGATGTGGATACCGGAGNNCGTTTACCAAGCCTCTTGCATATATTCTTGTTTGCCCTGCCGATATTGGCCTAAAATACATATAATAGTAAGGGCTGCTTGATGTGGGGTTTTTGATTGCTCCACCCCAGGGGGTGGTGCTTCTTATTCTTAAAACACTTGTATTATCAATTGTCCAGAGAACCTTGAAATCCGCTTCAGGTGGGTTAACCTGATAATAGCATAGGTTTACGCTTATCCTACTGCAGTCAGGAAGTATCCCCCTTCTAAAATAACTCCCTGATACATCAATTGTCCTATCCCCCACTCTACCCAAAAGACACCACTGGGGTGCAGGATCGCTCCCGCCACCACCTCCGTCTCCACCGGTACAACAGCCCAATCCGCCGCAAGCCGGATGATTCGGAGTCCAAGTCCATCCGGCAGGACACTGGTCTTGGCCGGTACACCAAGGGCAGCTTCCGGGCGAAGTCGTCGGCGCAGGAGTTGAACTTGGAGCAGGGCCTCCCGTCCAACGGCAGTCATCTGTTGGATCATCTAAACAAAAGGCAAACGCCTGTCCCTTACACTCCCCTCCAATATCAGCGCAATTTCTTCTGTCATAGTTTGTACAGTTAAGCACCAATGAACAACCCGATGTGCCAGGCAAACAATTGGGTGGAGACCAGACATATGTTCCTTCGCTACAACAAGTCGCAATACCAGTACATACCTGGGCAGATATCTCCTTTGGATTTAAAAAAAGAAATGAAATTAAAAATAAAAAAGGAGTAATCACTAGAAATATTCTTTTCATTTAACTATTTCACTATCAAACTAAAAGGCATTTTAGAATTATCAGATATAATTGTTTCAATTTCGCGATCAACTTCAGGTAAAATTAACTGCCTGCTAAACCCCCTGGCAACTTCATTTGTGGCAATATAAATCTGCCGCAAAATTAGTTGATTCAGAATTTTATCTCTTATCATTTCATTGCCAAGCCCGTCATCGTTGTTAATAATATATACATCAATACTAAGCTTCCCCTCTTTTATCTCATAGTTACTCGAGGCATAATTAACCAATCCATCTTCGTTTGTATAATCCATATTTCCCACTCCATCGATTGGCCTTTGTACCAAGCTTATTTCCAAATTCGAGATATTTAAATCATAAATTTTTCTTTCTTGAAATACTCTATCAATCACCTTTTCATTACTGATTGACAGCCTTGCTCCATAAACTTTACTCGTTAGTATCGTTCTTATACCAGAAACACTAACTTCTTCTTTTTGCTTAGGTAAAAAAAAGATTATGTACAGCAATAAAACGATAAAAAATAAAAACAGAAGTAAAAGCGTTAACAAAAAGATTAGTCTTTTGGACACTGTAACTAATTTTTGCAGTATTAAGATCAAGTGTCAAATATTAATAAGCGTAGATATTTAGCGAAGAATAAGATTTACAAGTTTTGTTGTTTGCTCCCATGAAACAGCAGGATAACCCAAGGGCATTATCGTATTAAAACCCTTCACAACAGGCCCTGTATATGCCATTGCGCGAACCGGACTTTCAGTATAGGCCCCTGACATTGCGTATTTAATCGCAAAAACAAGTGCCACAGAAAACCCACCTTCATCAGCATAATGAGCGCTATTCGCATAATATTTAAAGCCAACAGTTCTTGAACAAAACGTTCTAATAACTATGTGGTCACCAAAAACCTCTGGGTATCCATAGGCATACGATGGCTTAACTCCATCCTCGGTACTGTGAATAATAACCTGGTCTTCGCTATTTTCATAATCTGCAACCCATGCAACATGTATCGTTTTGTCTCTTATCATTTCATCAAAACCCATCTCTTCTACAAAAGGTGGAAAATTTCTTATAAAATCCTCTGTAAGTTTCATATCATTAAATCTAGTTACTTCTTCATTTCTTTCACTAGCCATGTCTTCTGGGTTAAATCCCATAACTATTCTTGTATTATACTCAGGAAAATAAGCTTCATCCGATATAATAACCCAAGTATCGCTTGGATTTTCTACACTAAGATTGTGTCTATAAATTTCAACCCTTCCGTCTTCTCTCATTCTTGAAAAGCCGCCATATCTATTATTCCATTCATAGTTATTAATAATCTCAAGAGGATAAGCAGAACGTATCTTTTCTAGCTCAAATTTGTTCAATTCTTCAGAAACATCCGCAGGTTTTTGCAAAACTCCTTCACTGCTAACGCTCGCTAGAAGAATATTTCGATTATCTTCTTCTGGCACGGGAGTAGGGCTTTCAGCTCCGTCTATTGGATTATAATATATAAATTGTGGAGTAATTAGCTCTGAATTTTCCGACAAATTGACGAGATCAACTCCACTTTTTCCCCCCAGAGGAAGCCATACATTATTGGTTTCCGGCCCTCTGTAAAACGGGCTAAATCCAAAAAATCCATCGGTTTCTCGAATGCCGTCTATCTTGAATCCCGAATTTTCTGNNTTTCTGGAACTTTAATTTCAAAAAGTCTAATTGAGGATGTAGGATCCTCAGTAACACCCAAAAAGTAGGCATCAGATATGGCAAAAAGAGTTTGATCATTATTTACAGGTTTAATATCGACCATCATCGCAGTTGCCAAAACACCGTTTGGCGTTTCCTGAGTTGCGATTATCGTTGAAAGTCTACTAAATTCATTACTTATCTCATTATTATCGACTGCCTCTTTGACTGCATTCCAAAGAGGTACAAGAAGTTCTACATATTCGGTACCAGGATCTTTATATAATTTGTCAATTGCCTCTTTGTTCGTTGCCACATTTAGGCTTACCATCTTTAAATCCGTTGGTGCTGCTTCATGTTGACTTTCTAATTCTTTGAAGCGACTTACATCAGCAGCTTGCGCATATCTTGACGAAATAAGACCGTCAACACCCCAAGCATCGGAAATTCCAACTATTCCCGCTGCTGCAGCCAATCTTAAAAAATCTCTTCTCGTATATCTTTCAGCCATTTAATTAATCCTATAATATCATAAAATGAACAAGATTTCCAGTATGAAGATTCTTAACTGAAGCTCTACTTGGCCTTAATTCAAAACCCACTTTAATTATTATACTACAAGGTGGGAACAGCCTGTGGTGAAATAAATTATAAAAAGAAATCAAGAGGAAACTGGCAGTTCAAACCAAAAATTGCTTCCCTTCCCAGGCTCAGAATCCACACCTATTTCACCCTCAAACTTCTCAATCAAAAGCTTTGAAATATAAAGCCCCAATCCGCTACCTATTGTCTTACCGACTTTTGATTTAACCCTATAAAACTTCCTAAAAAGCTTTTTTTGTTCCTCCTTTGATATACCCATTCCAGTATCAACAACCTCAAGTCTCACGGTTTTCGAGCCTTTATTAAATAGCTTCATAGTAATCCCGCCCGTCTCTGTATATTTTGTGGCATTGCTCAAAAAATTAACAATCACCTCATGAAGCCTATCGCGATCAACATGTACACGGTCCCGCAAATCGCTTTGGACATCTAATCTAAACTCAAGGTTCTTTCTCTCTGCTTCCAGCTTGAACTCGTTGTAAGCCGTATTAACTATTTCGGCCAAATTAATATCCTCAAGATTATAAACGATCCTCCCTTCCTCAATCCTTCCCACATCTAGCATATTATTAACAAGCCGTATCATCCGCTCCGTAGAAAGCTGAATGTCCTGCAAAAAATCCTTTGTTTGGTCTGTTATCGTACCCGCATCCCCATCCAATATCATAGACAAATATCCCTTAACCGCAGTCAAAGGTGCTCGAAGCTCATGCGCTGCAACAGAAATGAATTCATTCTTAATCTGATCCAGCTCTTTAAGTTTCCTATTCAGCTCCTCAAGTTCCTTTTTCTGCTCTATTTCTTTGTGAACGTTACTTACTAAAAAATAGCCAAACGGAATAAACAACACTGAAATTATTGCTTTCGAAGCAATCTGCTCAAAAGTCTCGCTAAAAAGCATCATATCCAAAAACAAAAAAGACCCCAAAAAACTAACCAAAAAAGTAGCCGTTACAATTTCTATACGTGCAAATCTGTTAGTAGATATTGCATACGCGATAATACTTAAAAATATAATTAACGAATAATCACCAAACTCATACAAATGAAACACACTAAAAAAAACTGGCGCAGCAAGATTAAAAATTGAATTAGCTACAAAAAAAATCGTCAATCCTATAAGCAAATATTTAATTCTTATTTTAATTTCAGCACTTGTATCTTTTTTTCTAAGATTAGCAATTAATATGCTGAAGTTAATTAATGTATAAACAAATACAAAACCAAAAAAAAGCCACACAAAATCTCCGTACAAAATCTCCAATGTCCCATTCACATACTGAATATCCGATATTACTAAACCCGTTAATGGAATCATCGCCAAAAATAAAAAACCTAAAACAATTGAGAATATCGAAAAATACTTATAATTATCCGAAATGCGAAGAAAAACAGTAATAAAACAAAACACTAAAACAAATAAAAGCGGGGTTACAGACCACGCAAGCTTAATATAAAGCAGTCCCAAATTATTCTCCTCAACAACGCGGGCAAGAAAAGCCAAATCAACCCAGATAAACATAAAAACAGTCATCAAAATAAATATTAATTTAAGAATTTTACGAAGATTTCCGCTAAAAACTGTTATTATTAAAGCAATTCCAGTCGCGTTAATAATAAATACTATTAACCTGCTTAAACCAAATGCTTGGGTAATCATCTCTCCGCTTTTTCATTTCTAAGTTGACCTAAGATTGCTTCTTTCTCCTCTAAAAACATCTCTTTGAACGCCTCCTTTATTCCCCGCGTAGTGACAGCATCATCAAAACTTATCTGATCAAACCTCGACTCAAGATTTTCAACTAATCTCGCGATATATTTTTTGTAATCGGTTCTGTTTTTATATACAAAAATTAAAGGTCCAATATTTCCGTTTTCCATGTCATGATCAAAGTCCAAGATATCT
Organism: Candidatus Woesebacteria bacterium UBA1430; assembly: GCA_002329465.1. GTDB lineage: Bacteria > Patescibacteriota > Microgenomatia > UBA8517 > UBA8517 > UBA1430. The sequence continues at coordinate 5,296 of DCTW01000001.1, forward strand.
TTCTTTAATATATTTACAGCACGAAACCCACGCCCTGCGCGCAAAACATTGGAGGTTACTTCGCCGCTAGCTATCTCAATAAACACATCTATATCCATAGCCCTCGTCATCAACAGAGAAGATGAATAAATAACTATCTCTTCAAAATCTCTAGTGCTTTGAATCTTTTTGAACAAATAATTCTCGGCAACCGCAAGAGTAATCAGTTTATTAAAATATTCACCCAATTTTTGAGTAATATTCAAATCTCCAACATGCGAATAAAAATTGGATGAACATCGCAAAAACTCAACTATATATAAAACTTTATCTTCTTTTGTTAAATTTTCATCCAACAAATCATCAAGCAAATTAATCATCGCATCTATCGAGATCGAAATAGGCATCACTTCTTTCCTATAATTTTCTCCAAAAGCACGCATCACAAAAACGGTGCGTAAATACTTTGTCTCTTTCTTCCATTTCACAATTAAATTCTGCGAAGAAGATTTTAAAATTCCCTCATATAAAGTTATGTCTAATCCTTCAATCTTTAATTCCGAAAAAATACTTTTAATATTTTCAAGATTCTGAAGATAGCTTTGTTTATAAAAATCAATTATCTCCTGCTTAATTTCCTCTTTTTTCTTCATTGCTATAATAATTCTACAACAATTTTGCTCTCCAAAAACAGATCAACAAAAAAGAGAAGTCCTTACTCACATTCGGGCAGGTACTTCTCTTTTTAATTATCGCAGCACAGTTATATTTGTACCGTCTATTTCATTAACTGCGTTAGCGTAAATCCTTCCGGCATTTGGTTCACCGGTCCCAACAACACAAATATAATAACCAGTATTTGCATCATCACCACCTGAAGGATCGACGGGAATACTTGCAATATAGGTAGGTACAATTGTATTGTCCACACCATCTGTTCCACCGGCTATCGTACCGCCATCTTCAAGTCCGGCAGCTGCCAAATTAAACGCCGCAGCATCGGTTCCAATCTCTGTACCTACATAATCAGGAGCTGTACCTGTACATGTTGGAAATTCTTGAGTCTGAGGATCATCATCAGTACCAGGCAAATTGCCGTTATTTTCAGATGCAAACTGATAAACCGCATTGGTTATCTGAATCAAATCAGACTGTCTTGTGGTATTTCTAGCCTGGGCAAACTGTCGTCCCGGATTTACAGCCACCAATACAATGGCAGCCAAAATGCCTATAATACCGATTACTACCAAAAGCTCGATAAGCGTAAAACCCTTTTTAAGTGTTCTATCCATAATCTTATAATCTCACCTCCTTCACTTACCCTATATATTATTTGTACACATATCTATTCAGCCAAGTCAAGACCTATCGGCTGCTTATTAAAATTCTTCTCATAAACTCGATCCAATCCGGCCATATCAAGTCTGGGCGAAAAATTCTCCAAAAAATCCTGATCTATCTTTGTAGCAGTCTCAACAGCATTAAAAATACTTCTCAGCACAAAAATGGCGACAATAGCCAAAGTAGCCATTACAACCAATAAATACATATAAAATCTGGTTAGCCTTAATTTATTCCGAAACATATAGCATCGCTCCGTACGAAACCTCAATCTCGCCGCTTTCGGTGTTTTTAGTCAATTCAAATCTGACCGGCCTGATTAAATAAGGCATTGAATATATCTTATTAATCGCCGAGTTTACCCGCTCTGCACCACCTCTAAATCCAATAAAAATCGGCAAAGCCTTAGCCCCCAAATCGGTAACAGGCTTGTCATTTAGCAAACGAAAGTCAGTAACAACACCCTCATTTTTTAATACATCCATCTCGGCATAAAGATCAAGTATCTTCTGTTCATTTGCAAAAAGCGACTCAATTTTTGAAATTCTTTCTCGATTTCTTTCAATCTCCGCCTTTGAAAAAGAAATCTCGGAACTCTCCTGCGAAAGAAGCACTTTATGCCGAAGCTCCTTTACCTCCTCCGCTTTAACAGAAAGCCTGCTCAAAAACACCGAGATCAAAACTATCAAAATAGCGTTCACAATATTTAAAGCAAAAACTTTAATATAAAGCTTTTTTTCTTTGTGCTTGCTCACCGCCGGGATATCAAGCCCTTCCGGTTTTTTTATCGGCACGGACTGAGCTTGAGTGCTCACGGACTGGTTTGTTTTCTTATCCATAACAATCAAATATCAAGCTTTATTTTCTGACTTTCTTTCTCCTTCATAGGCAAATACCCGAAAGAAAGATCAAATTCAATATCGGTTTGGTTTACCAAACTACTAACCGGCAAGTCAATCTCCGAAAAATCGGCATCCTCCTCCAAAGACTGCTTAAAGGCAAAAAGCGTGCCCCGATCAGACGCTCTACCCCGGACACTCACCACGCTTTTATCAAAATTAATATCATAATAATTTATACTTATTCCGCCAACTTTTCTCGATTCAATTTTGTTTATCAATTCCTGAGGCTGCTTTGTCTTATCGCCTATTAAGGATGCTTTTGTAATAATATTGTTTATATCTTTTATGTTAGTAAATACAGCCTCTGCTTCACCCGTCTTAGCCACATTCTGTGATGAGCCTAAGCTTTCCGCTTTCATTGAAAGTGCAAAATAAACCCCGACAACCGATATAAAATAGCTCCAAATAAAAATAGATATTATCAAAGAAAGCGTCCAATACTGAATGCTCTGAAGCCTGCTTCTGTAATGCTTCTCCCACACAGGAGGCAATAAATTAATAGAATATTCATCAGAGGGCTGCTCGGGATTTTTAAGCTGCAAAGAAAGGGCGATTGCATATTCCTGAAGCTTGCCGGAATCCAAAGAAACACCCTTATACTCCAAAGGAAATACTTTTACTTTAAACGAGTTGGCAACATTATTAAAAAACTCCTGAGAAAGGTTAACGCCCCCCAAAACAACCCTTGTAATTTTGGTGGCTTTGTAGTGGTTAACCACTCTCAAAGCGCTTTGAATTATCTCATTTTGAGAAGTTGAGCTTGCCACAGAAGAAGCTACTATCTTTTTGCCCTCTGCCAATACAATTATTGTTTCATCCGGCGAAACATAAATAACAAGCTTTCCCGTATCATCTCCATCCGAGATCCTAGTTAAAGAAAGCGAAGGAGTTTCAACGACCAAAGGCAAAAGTCCCGCCCTGCTCGCGACTTCAACATATGAGGAAAGAACGCTCTTTTCTATCGCCGCCACAAGTATTTGATAATCCAAAGTATCCTTATCCTCATTTATAATCTGCCAATCCATAATCATCTCAGAGCCCCCAACGGGCAAAAAATCCTGGGATTGCCACCTTATCGCCTCATCAAGCTCGCTTCTCGAAAGCTTTGGAAGTATCAAAACCTTTGTGTAAGTCGAAAATTCAGGAATAACTATGCCTACGGATTTTTCCTTAATTTTTTGTTCTTTCCAGGCCTTTTTAAGAATCAAGGTAAGCTCGTTTGGCTTTTGGATTCGATAATTAACAATATATCCTGCAGGTATCTCATATTTAGACATTTTTACCGGCTTCTTTTTTCCACTATCAAGCTTAAAAATTTTCAGATATTTAGAGCCGAACTCTATGGATACAAATTCTTTTCGAAACATGGCAGGTACTTTCATTATAAATGATATACTAAATTAATGAAGCCCTGCCCTCGAAATTTTCATAAAGGCCAAATACTTATAGGTATAATAATAGCCCTCGGCATCTTTAGCATTCTCTCCCAAGCGGTAATAACTCTTGTATTTTCGGCCTACGACACAATCTCCTATACAAGAGCAAGAACCAATGCCCAGCACATCGCCAACTACGAAATAGAAACAATTAGAAATATGCCCTTTGACAAAGTAGGCACAATAAGTGGAATCCCGCAAGGCATTCTACCCCAAACAAAAACCATAATAGAAAACGGCCTTACCTACACAGTTAAAACCTCTGTCGTTTACATTGACGATCAGTTTGACGGCTTGGCGCCGGATGACATTCTCCCAAACGACTATAAAAGAGCAAGGATCGATGTCTCTTGGGGAGGAATAGCCGCTTCAAAGGGAAACACCGTTACCTTAATCACCGACGTATCGCCCAAAGGCATCGAAACCGAAACCGGCGGCGGCACGATCTCAATCCTCGTTTTTGATTCAAACTCAAACCCGGTCCCGCAAGCCAATGTACAAATATATGCGCCGTCACTATCCCCTACCGTAGATTTAAACTTGATGACAGGCTCTGATGGAAAAGTCATCTTACCCGGCGCACCGACTTGTACGGAGTGCTATCAAATAACAATTACAAAAGATGGATTTAGCGCCGAAAAAACTTACTCAACAGCCGAAATAGCCAATCCGTCAAAACCGCATCTGACCGTAATAGAAAATGAGCTTACAGAAATATCATTCAGTATTGACCGCCTAAGTGACCTTACAATTTACACCGTAGATACAAAAAAATTTGAATTTGCACCCTTAACAAACCAGATAATCCACCTCAGGGGAGAAAAAATAATAGGAACCACAGAAGAAGACGAAGCAATTTACAAATACGACCAAGACGTAGTCTCAGATTCCCAAGGAAAAATCCAAATCGAAGATTTTGAATGGGATAACTACCACATCACCCTACCTCAAGACAGTACAAAAGTGTTCGCAGGCAGTAACCCCCATCTTCCTGTCAAACTTGAGCCGAATACACAAAAGGATGTATTTATTTCGCTTGCAGATCCGTCAACGCCCTTTAGTCTTTTAACAATTTTTGAAGATAGCGCAGCAAATCCCATAGCTTCGGTCTCTGCAATACTTAAATTAAACGATCAAATAGAAGCTAGCGGATCGGCAGGAATAAGCGATGATCCCGACTTTGGGCAAATATATTTTCCCGATCTTGAAAACGAAGACTACATTCTCGAAGCAACCGCATCCGGATTTACCGATTATTCAAATGCAATATCCATAAATAGCCACAAAACTGAAAAAATAATTTTAATAGAGGAATAGTATGGACAAATATACGCAAAAAGGATTCACGCTGGTAGAAGTCTCCATGGTCGGTCTTTTTATCGTCATCTTAGGCTTCGGCATCGTCGGCATACAGTCTATTTTAGGTAAAAGCCAGCTTACTCTGATAAACAACACCATTTCCGTAGAAGAAACAAGCCGCATAGCAAACGAGTTCGTCAAAGAGCTAAGAACCGCAAGGCAGGGAGACAACGGGGCGTTCACAATCGAAACGGCCGAAAACAATAAAATAACCTTCTACTCGGATATCGACAAAGACGGCAAAGCTGAAAAAGTAACATACGAGCTTAACGAGAATACATTCACAAAAACTACAATCAAACCAAGCGGCAATCCTCCGGTTTATAATCCGGATGATGCAAAATCAATAAATTTATCTGATAATGTAAGGAACCACGATATGCCCGCCTTTTTCTATTACAACCAGGACTGGCCGGAGGACACAGAGGGAAACCCCATGCCAACGCCGGCAGACTTAGATAAAATTAAGCTTGTACAAATCTATATAAGAGTTAACCCAAAAGAAAATTCACCCGATACCGACTATGTAATTAGCTCGCAAGCACAGATAAGAACGCTAACAATAATAAGATGAAAACAAAAAAAGGAACTATAACACCGGCTCTTCTTGTAATAACCGGCTCTTTTCTTGTAATAATATACGGACTTCTTTTACTCTTAACTACTCAGTTTGAATATTCAAACAGAAGAGTTGCATCCGAAGAAGCGCTAAATATAGCAGAAGCAGGCATAAACTATTACAAATGGCATCTCGCCCACGCACCGGATGACTTTACGGACGGCACGGGACAGGAAGGCCCCTATATCCACGTTTATAAAGATCCCCAAGGTAAAGAAATTGGCGAATTTAGCCTTGAAATAACCCCGCCGCAAGACGGCTCATCACTAGTAACGATCAAGTCAACAGGAATTAGCTACAACAAACCCGGAATAAAGCGCACGATCACCGCTCAATACGGAAAGCCTTCCTTTGCCAAATTTGTTTTCCTCAATAACGCAAGCGCATGGTACGGAGAAGGAATAACGGTAAACGGAGACATCCACTCCAATAACGGCGTAAGAATGGATGGGACAAATACAGGCCGCGTAACAAGCGCAAAAGACGAATACCGCTGCGGCTCCGAAACAGGCTGCTCCCCGCCCGACTGGAAACCAGGAGTTTGGGGAGATGGAGGAGATCAGTCTCTTTGGGAATTCCCCGTGCCGATCGTGGACTTTGATTCCGTCGCATTCGATTTTCAAAACATGCGCCAAGCGGCACAAGACGTGGGTCTTTACCTCGACGATTCGGGAAGAGCCGGATATCACCTGGTATTCACAGAAAGTGGAACTATTGAAATTTATAGGGTAAATAACACCAACTCAATCTATGGCTACAGCGCACCGGGCGAAGGCCTCGGACAAGACGGGCAAGGAGGTTGTAGAAGAAGATACCAATTAATAAGAAACGAGGATCTAATCGGAACATATCAAACCTCGGAAACCCCTATTATTTTTGCAGAAGATCATCTCTGGGTCGAGGGAACAGTTAAAGGAAAAGTTACTGTCGTAGCCGCAGGCTTTCCCCTTACATCAAGAAACATGAATATCTGGATCAAAAACAATATTGTTTACGATTCCTACGACGGCACAAACACCCTGGGGTTAATTGCACAAAACGATGTCTATTTCGTCCGCGATCTTCCCGATGATTTTCAAATAGACGCAGCGATCATAGCCCAAAAAGGAAGGGTGATAAGACATGGTTATCTGTGGTGGTGCGGAGACCACCCAAACGCAATAAGAAATAGTCTTACCATAAACGGCGCACTTATTTCCTACTCCAAATCATACTGGAACTACAACGATCCTTTAGAATCCGGTTTTAGAACAAGGACAATAAACTACGATTCAAGATTCCTTTTTGCGCCTCCGCCATACTTCCCAACCACGGGGGAACTAGAATTCATTAGCTGGCAAGAAGATTAAATTAACAAAGATAAGGAGCAGACCTTCCACAATTAGGGCAACGAATCTGCCCCATACTAATTTTGGCATTAACATGCTTCCCGCAATAAGGGCAGTCGCACTCAAGCGTCTTTTCCCCAAAAATTCTACTTTGTCGAAAGCTTATTTCCGAAGCGGTCGCCGGACAGCTTATCTCGTTTGTTCCTAAAAACCTATCCCTCTGCATTTGCTGATAAATAATCATGGGATCAACTCCTATTTCAATCATTTGCTGATATCCTCTGGCTAAAGAAAGAGCCGCATTTTTATTGCCGCGCAAATTATTCCTGATCTCATCAAAAAGCTTGACGTTTTCCCCAACGGCGGCTTCAACTACATCCACCCAAGCCGAGCCGTCCTCCGGCAAAACTATAATGCTCTCCCTCAACTCTTCAACGTCTTCAAGGTAAAGCCCCATTTTCCTTGCTGCCTCCAAACACTCACTATCGCTAAGATTCAATAAAATCGAAGAATTCTCTATAGCCTTTTGCCCATTTTTCGACAAAATCTCACTCACAATAATTTTTGAAGTGTCATACTTGCCCTCAAATTTCGGGCTAATCCATACCGCCGCCCCTCTCGTGCTTTTTTCTGCCCAGCTCTCTAATTCCAAAAAAGCCCGGTATTCTCTCTGTCCAAGAAACGAATGCCTATCTATCGATTCGTAAACAAAAGCACCTGTCTCAGGAGAAACAAAACGCCCGTTCCAAAACAAAAAATAATAATTATCAGGCGCACCCAAACTCTCAACTGAAAGTGAAGAAAGCTCCTCAACAACTTGGGGATACGGTTTATTCTGCCAATTTATTAAGCAAGTTCTAATTTCTTGTTCGGTTATCATCTTCCTGCTCGGGATTAATGAAGCTGCTAGTTTTCCGACTTTCACGGTTGCGGCACAGCTCCGGACTTTCACCGGATTCCTTAAACACAACTTCTTTTTACAAACTACTCTTTATAAAAACAAAAATCAAGTAGCGTTATGCCCTGGGGGAATTAAAAATATCAACAACTTCAAAAGACATTTCTCCTTCTTTATCAGCTAAAAATTTATTATTACCAAAAACTCCTGTCCTCTTTTGAAATTCATCCACGCTTATACCAGGATTTTCCCCAAAAAGCGGTTCAATTATAATCTTCGCTCCGTCATGTATTGGGATTATCCCTATCCTTTCCTTGGACATTCTGGCATACAACAAACCGCCACCATCGCTGTCAATATAAACGCAATTATCAATTTTCTTATTAGAAGAGCACCCAATAAAATAGTGCTTTCCGTTCGGCCAAGTAAGCTGAATCCTAAAATATGCATTTTCATATCCGGCAAATTGATCAACCAAACTTCCAACCGTCAGCATTTTAATGCGTGGCTCAGAATCGGGAATCGAATCAGGAGCTTCAGGAACTAAAGTCGGATAAGTCCTGTGCTGACAATTAGAATCGGTATGTTGTCCATATAATTCACCAATTTGCAATCCGGCCGCAACAAGGCCGACAATAACAAGACCTCTAACCCCCAAACTTCTCTCTTTACCCATAACCTATAATAACACAAAAAGGGCTATTGCTCAACATCCTCGTCGGTTATACAAAGTTCGTTGGAGATAACCGTTCTTCCTGTTTTCCTGTTAATCGGTTCAGTACAAGTTGGCGGCAGATCAACGCTGGGCCCATCGGTTGCCGCAGGAGATGGAGTCGGAGTCCTTGGCCGAACGCAGTAACTCAGCCTCCAATAAAGACACTCGCTGTCTCCTCCACCGAAAGGCGGGGGGGTAGTTGAAGTCGGATAGGAAGAAGATGTGGGCATAGGAAACCACCCGTCTCCATCGCCGATGTCTCCATCTCCTTCATCTGCCGAGCCGTCTCCTCCGCTATCAAAATAATCATCTCCTCCCCCATCCCCGTCAGGATCGATAATTATATCCGATAGTTCATCATCATCTTTAATGCTTATTTTCCTGCCATCATTAAAAACAATATAATCCCCATTCTCATCTACCGCGTATCCCTCGCTCCCCAAGTAAAGCTTCTCATAGTATCCAAAAAAAGCTTCCGTTTTCCCCTCGTCCCACACTTCGCTTTCCGAGCCATCTAGGTTATTTATCAACACACTCCCATCTCGTGAAACCACCACCTCGCGCCCATCTTTGTTGATTGCTATTTTTTGAATCTCGGATATCTGATCTTGAGATGACCTCCTAAAAAGAAGGATCAAAAAAACAGCAGCTAGCAATACAAAAACAAAAATTAACAAAAGCTTTTTCTTATCTTCTAAAATTTTCATGGCTGCTGTATAGTGGACTGTAATCCTCCTATAATGCTATAAATCGGGGCAATCATCATAATCACCATTACTCCTACAACCGCACCGATCAAAAGCATCAAAACAGGCTCAAGTAGGGAAGTAAATCTTTTCAAACTATAGTCCACCTCTTTTTCGTAAAAAACGGCTAGCTCCTCAAGTACATCCTCAAGGCTCCCCGACTGCTCTCCCGCTTTTATTGTCTGGACCATTATTGGCGGAAAAAGATCTTTATTTTTTACAAGCACATCGGACAAAGACTCTCCCTTGGAAACGCTTTCACTGAACTTTTTAGCCTCTCTTTTAAAAGACCTCTGCCCCAAAGTCCCGACAGAAACATCCAAAGCCTCAAGTATCGGCACACCGCTCCGAAGAAGTGTAGAAAGCGTTCTGGAAAACCGTGCTACATCAATGTGTCTTGATATATCCCGCACAATAGGAAGTTTTGTTATAAACCTCATAATCACACTCCGCGTAGGTTGTAATATAAAAAGAAAAACAAATAAGCCCAAAATCGCTCCGAAAACACCAAGAACCAGTAGCACATTATTGCCAAAAAACTCACCTACTATAAGGAGCCATTTTGTGTAAATCGGTAAAGGGACCTCAAGCTTCAAAAAAGCCTGAGATATCTTCGGCAGTACAAACAGCATCATCAAAAGCCCATTGGCAAACATCGCAAGAATTATTACCGCAGGATACATCAATGATCCTGTTACCTTTTGTTTTAATTCATGGCTCGCAGAAAGCTGCTTTGACAAATAATCAAAGGCCTTGTCAAGCGTCCCGGACTCCTCGCCTACTTTGATCATGGTTAAAAAAATCTGGTCAAAATCGCTCTCATATTGGGATAAAACCATGGACAGGCTCTTACCCTTCTGCGTCTGGAAAGAAACGTCCGAAAGTATTTTATTAAGCCTTTTGTTTTTTGATCCTTCGCGTATAATATCCACCGCCTCAGGTAAAGACATACCGGACCGAAGCATAGTAGCCATAAATCTGCAAAAAGAACTCTTTTCAGAAACCGAAATACCACCAAAAACCATGCTTCCGCCAATTTTGTCCGGATTTTTCACGGTAAGAACCTGAAGCCCTTGAGATCGGATCGCGCTCACCGCTTCCTCTCGACTACCCGCCTGGATAGTATCCTCGATTACATTTCCTTCTGCATTTTTTGCCTTGTATTTAAAAATTTTCATTGAGTTTCCATTACCGCACGCAAAACCTCCTGAATAGTAGTCATCCCGCCCGCTACTTTGTTAAGCCCGTCCTGAACCATAGAAACCATCCCCTCCTTTTTGGCCTGCTCTAAAATCAAATCGCTTGAAACATTCTTAGTAATTAAACTCCTGATATTAGAAGTCACTGGCAAAACCTCATAAATCCCGATCCTTCCGGAAAATCCGCTATTCCCGCACACGGCGCACCCCTTTCCTCTATAAAACTTCTGAGATGATAGGTCCACCTTTAAATCCTTGCTTATCTTTTCGGAAAGCGCTGCATCCGGAGTGCACTGCTCAATACATGAGCTGCAAATTTTCCTTACAAGCCTTTGGGCAATCACCACATTAATAGTAGAAGCGGCCAAATATCCCTCAACTCCCATATCCAAAAGCCTGGGTATCGCACCGGCCGCGTCATTCGTATGCAAAGTAGAAAGCACGAGATGCCCGGTCAGTGCAGCATGTATCGCTATCTCGGCAGTCTCTTTATCCCTGATCTCACCCACCATCATTATATCCGGATCGTGCCTTAATAAAGATCTTAGACCCGCAGCAAAAGTAAGCCCTGTTTTAGGGTTAACTTGTATTTGAGTCACCCGCGGAATTCCGTATTCTATAGGATCCTCAATAGTACATATTTTTACATCAATCGTATTCAAAATATTCAATGCCGAATACAAAGTTGTAGTCTTACCGGACCCCGTCGGACCTGTTACCAATATCATTCCATTTGGCCTTTTCAAATTATTTTTAATAATTTCAAGACCCTTTCCGGCAAGCCCAAGCTCCTCAAGGCTCAACGGACGCGCAGATTCGTTTAAAATTCTCATAACAACATTCTCTCCGTAAAAACCGGGGATAATCGAAATCCTAAGCGAAATAGGCTCGCTTCCGATATTAAACTTATATCTTCCATCCTGCGGCACTCTTCTTTCGTCTAATTTAAGGTTCGATAAAATCTTAATTCTTGCAACCAAAGCCTCCTCAATCCCCCTTGGAAGCCTCACAATATCAATAAGCCTTCCGTCAATCCTAAACCTTACAAAAACCTCTCTCTCTTGGGTTTCAATATGGACATCGCTTGCACGCTCGGCAAAAGCATACTCAAAAATAGTATCCAAAATTTTTATAATAGGGAGTTTTTCAGCAGCCTTTATCAGATCCTTCTCGGCTCCGGCAAGCTCCACGCTTTCGGATATAATCTTATTAAATTCCGCCCGGATATTTCTTTTATATTGCCCGAGAGCTCTTTTTATATCCTCATGGTTTGAATAATAAGGCGTGATTATTGCTCCCGTATGCCGCTTTGCAAACTCAATAGCCTCCGCGTCTCCCGGATTTTCCATCGCAAGCTTTAAAACATCACCCTCCTTGGCAAAAGGAATCATGTTGTAAGTAACAGCCATTTTTTCGGGAATAATGGAAAGAATTGAATCCGGTATTTCAAACCTCTTAAGATTTACATAAGGAACTTTAAGATATTCGGAAACAAGTTTAGATAAAGCATCTGAAGAAATTAAGCCGTTAAAAATCAGTACATCCTCAATATTTTTGTCAAGATCCTCAGCGGTTTTGACGGATTCTTCAAATTCGTCGGCATTAATATACCCCGAGTCAACAAGTATCTGTTTATAAACTTCTTTAGTAAATCTCATTGGGCAGCTCCTATTTTTAGTATATCATCAACATACACTTGTAAAAACAAAAATGGTATCATATGAGTTGTGAACTTTAATTCAAAAATATTACTTATAGAGCCGGTTACCCATAACGTAATCCGCTTAATCATCAGTAAGCCGGATAAGTTTAATTTTCTGCCCGGCCAAGCCGCAGAAATAGAGGGACACCCTTTCACAATGGTCTCCCAGCCCGAAGATCTGGTGCTGGAATTTATTATAAAAACTTACCCCCAAAAGCTCTTTCCAAACCATAGCGGCCTGACAGAAAGCTTTCTTTCAAAAAAGCCGGGTGATAATCTTAGCGTTTCCTCTCCATTCGGTACAATCAATTACCAGGGAAAGGGCGTTTTTATAGCAGGCGGCGCAGGGATTACACCCTTTCTGTCAATATTCAAGATGCTTCATGAAAAAATTGATCTCAAAGGCAATAAGCTTATCTTTTCAAACAAAACCAAAAAAGACATTATCCTGGAAACTGAATTAAGAAACTTCTTTGACGAAAGCGATCTATCTCTCACCCTCACAAAAGAAAAAATCAATGGCTACGGTTTTGGTCGCATAAACGAAGGAAAAATAAAAAAATTTTTCAATCCGGGTATGAATTTCTACGTCTGCGGTCCGAAGCAAATGATTACTGACATTAAAAACATAATTCAAAAACTGGGAGTAAAACCAGAGTCAATTATCTTCGAAAAATGATATAATAGACAATGCTCACATTGCCTCAAAACGTCAAAAAATTCCTTTGGGACGTAAACGCTGACAATCTTACCAAATTCGATTCCGCTTTTATAATAGAAAGGATTTTGGAATATGGAGACTGGAGCGAATTAGAGTGGTTAATAAAAAATTTCAAAAAAGAGGAAATAACAAACGTACTCAAAAACAGCAAAAGAATATCTTCAAAAACCGGAAATTTTTACGCACTCTATTTTGATGTTCCCAAAAAAGAAATCTTATGTATAAACAAACCCTTTACCCGCAAACAAGACAGATTTTAAATAAACTCAAAAAAATTCCGATAGTCAATACTTTCTATCTGGCAGGAGGCACCGCGCTTGCATTGCAAATAGGACATAGGAAATCGGCAGACCTGGACTTTTTTATTCAAAAATTCCCAGATAGGGATATTCTTATCCAGCGCCTTGACCCGTTTTCTCCAAAAATAACCCAAGAAGCACAAGGCACTCTTGATGTAACAATTGACGATGTAAAAACAAGCTTTCTCGAATACAAATACCCGCTCCTTAAAAATTTTGTTCAATACGAAGGTATTAAACTCGCCTCAATACTGGATATTGCCTGCATGAAGCTTTCGGCAATTTCATCCCGCTCAACCAAAAAAGATTTCGCAGACCTCTACTTTATACTTAAAAACCATCCTCTCAAAACTCTTCTTAAAAGCTTCGATAAAAAATTTAACCAAGTTTCCTACCAAAAAATCCATATTTTAAAATCCCTTACTTACTTTGAAGATGCGGATCAAGACCCCGATCCCGATTACACAACAAACATAAATTGGAGTGAAATCAAAAACGATATTTCCTTAAAAGTCAAAGACTATCTTTCAGAGCTAAACTGAAGCTTCCAATTTTCCAATTCTTTTCTCATGATCTTCCAATCTGTCACCATGCTCCGATATTCTATGCGACACTATCACTCGCTCATCACGGCTGTCGACGATTTCCTTCAAAATTGGATCAATTTTATTGTATAAATCGCTTCTAAACTGTGAAAGCTTTTCTTCAAGCTTTTCTTCTAATTTTCTATCAACAATATTCTCAATTTCTACTAAATCACTTTTTGTCAATGCCATAAAAAAATTATATCATACTCTTTTACCAGCTCCCCCCACCCCCTCCGCCAAATCCGCCGCCTGCTGAACCGCCGCCAAATCCAGATCCGCCGGAGCTTTTCGGGCTAGAAGAAATGCTTTTTCCAAATGCGCTGTCCATGCTCCCGATATTCGCAAGAACAATAGCGTTTGTTCCCCCCACATAAGAAGGCGGAGAAACTCCGAGCTTTTTCATTTCGCTTGCAAGCTTTTTAACGACCCCCAAAGAAATCGCCAGCGGAAGCATCTCTTCAAAAAACAGCCTCTTTTCATTTATCTCATGCCTCCACTTACCCTTATTGACATAAAAGGCAAGCCCCTTGCCCTGCCTATGCACCGCATACCCCGCGGCAGTCTTTCTCGGCATCAAAAAGGCAATAGGAAAAGAGATAACGCTAAAAATCCCAAAAACAACAAAAGGCAGATAATTCCCGGTCAAACTATAAAACCAATATATAACAAGCGCCAAAAATACTTCCAATGCGCCCAATTTAAAAATCCACTTAATCCTCACCCTTTCGGGGTTTGTAGGAAAGTACCCGGCTTTGACCACTTGTTCGTAAATCCTCTTTTTAAACTCGGGTAAATGTTTATAAAACTTATTCTCAAGCGAGCTTAAAAGCACCTCATCCCCGCCCTCAAAAAGCTTTTCATACAAATATTTCTGGTAATCCCGAAGGAGCTTTGTATCCTTTTCTAATTTGATAAATTTATAATCCGTAGTCTTGCCCAAAAATTTTTTCTTGGCAACAATTTCCATTTTTAGGAAGCGAAGCCTTGCAAGCTCGGCTATCTCGGCAACCACATCCCTTATATCTACTCGCTCATCAACGACAGTTCCCAGCTCTCCGGGAGTTACACCATCAAGAGGATAGTAAGAAGTCGGCAAATGTGCCCTCTTAAAAATAGATACCGTTTTAGTAGATTTATCATCCGGCTCGTAATAAACGCTGTCCGACAAATACCTCTTGTCTCTCCCGTGTTTAAACCAGAAATACAATATATAGAAAAACCCTAAGGGAGCGGCTAAATATCCAAAAAAATTAATAAATCTCTCTGTTAACCTTTCAATAAACCCCGGAAAAACTAGCTCATTATTCTTATCAAAAGCAACTACAATACTCATATCCCGCCCGTTGCCAAGCGTTTGTCCTGTCGAAAAGCTAGCCAATTGTGCGTTAACAGTCTGAGAAGTACACTCCTTGCTAGACCCGCTCTCACCGCTATAACATCGGATATCTACGATCCCGGCATAATCGGATATAACATTAGCAGTTACATTCTCAACAGGCGCATCCCAGCCGCCGCCAACCACATTCCAGTAAAGTTCATAGTGCTTATCATACGCGATCAAAATATTTTTAACCCGGTAAGTAATTACATAAAAAACTTCCCCGGAAACCAGCTTCTCAGAATCGCCTATTTTTATAGAAACATAGTCCCCAGATTTACTAACCTTGTAAGGGATTTCAACCCCCCGCCCATCAGTAACGCTATGAACCGAAAGCTTGCTGTTAATCCTTCTCCCATCGATCTTATAAACACTCGGTATCTCCCTGTAAATCCCGTGCCTGCTTTCCGAAAAATAAACATCAATCCGTTCAGTAATCAAAAAAGAAGTATCCTTAGAAAGTGTAATATCAGCCTCAAACCGTCTCACCTCATACCCGCCAAGAGAAGCTTGAACCGGTCTTACAAACCCAAAAAATAAAATAAAAATAAAAAGAGCTAAAATTCTTCGCATTAATTACCATTCTACTACAAATCATTGGCCATTAATCATCAAGCTTCTAACCACATCTCCGATAAGGCGCACTTTTAAGCTTATATTCCGGATATTTCCGTAAGGCACGCAAACATCCGAGCAAAGCCCAAGATAAATCCCCTGCACATTTATTTCCTCTCCCAAAATCTCGCCCTTCCCCTCAATTCCCTGCTCTCCTGCATCCGAATCGTAAGTAATAATATATTCATATCTTTCAAATTTAGCTACTCCGCCGCCGGTCACTCTAAAGCTTAAATCGGCTCCATCTCTATAAAGATCAAGGTTTGTTTCAATCGTACTATGCGGATTAGTCCCCGGATTCGGATTATCAAGTATCTCCCAGTCGGTGGCGGAGTTGGTATCAACGCCGGCCGTTTTTCTTGCCATGGATTTGCCGTCCCCGGTCAAAACCACACCATTACCGCTGCCAAAAGCATAAGAATCATCCCCCCAGCTCACAGCATCGATCTCAAACCCCGACGGATTTTTAAGTATCAGCCGGTCTCCGCCGTTAGCAAGCCCGTTGCCGATTTTTTGGCCTGTGTAAACACGGATAGCGCTCAAAGGAGGATTAAAGCAGCCCGTATTCCAAGTATTTGCGGATTTAGAAATCACGGCATATCCGTGTGCAGGAACAGAAACAGAATTGCTATGAATAATTGTCGTATCATTATTATCAGTCAAACTCCAGTCTTTAAGATCCACATCAAAGCTATTGTTATTGTAAAGCTCCACCCATTCATCAGGGTTTGCTCCCCCGTCATTACCGCAAACGCTACCTACATCATAATAAACCTCATTTATCACCACACCTGTTACATCATTCTCCCAGTATCCAGCGGAAAAGCTATTCCCCGAAAGAACTACCTGTGATGCAAAATAAGCCCCGCTTGTCGCGGCATTAAAGCTTATTACCCCAAAAGTCAAAAAAAATATCTTCAATAAACCAAATTTTTTAAGAAAGCGCTTTATTCCACGCTCAGCCTTTATCTCCTCCTCACCGATTGCCTCAACAATCTTCTCCCGTGAAGAAAGCTTACGGCTTCTCCTCTTAACAATAAGCCTTTTTGCCTCGTTTTTAATACTTACCATCTCACTGTAAATAATAATAGTTGCAGGAATAATAATTAAAACAATAAGTCCAATCTGTGTCCTTGCAAAATTTACGGCGTACCCAAGTAGCGGCAGGTGGAAAAAAACTTTTCCGATAATAAGTCCGCGGTCAACACTCTCCGGATCCGCCGTCTCATTCGCATCGCCTTTGGTAACAAATCTCTCCGCGCCCCCCTCGTCTTTTATCTCCACAATCCTATGTGTTGTAGTGTTTTTAGGCCTTGTTACATCCCTATCCCCCTCCGGCTTAAAAGTAACAATATCCCCCTCGCTGTAATTAGAAACAGGGCCCACCAAAACAATGCTTCCGGTAGGGATAGCAGGAGACATCGATCCGGACAATACGTTATAAAGCCGGTGCCCTCCGGCAAAATCAAAAGTAGATAGGCTTGTAAGCCCGGCAATAAGCACGAGAAACAAAAAAACAAGCCAGTAAATTATATTTGTAATTTTTTTCATTTAAGCCTTAGTTTGTTGCGCAAATTTCTTGCGCAACATCAAATGCTTAATGCTTACTCACTCCATCCAGGATTCTCAGGCTGTGTACCAATACCGATTATATTAAACACAGAACTCAAACTTTGATAACTATTCCCAGCGGAACTATCAAGCCAAAGCTCAAGCATCCATCTGTGGGATCCTTCCGGATGACTCACTGAACCAAGCAAATTTGGATCAGGCACTGCATAATTTGAACCTGCCCCGTTTAGATCCTTCAACCATCCAGATTTTCTAAGCTGCCAATTTCCCCCTGAACATAAAACGGGCGCTGAAACCGGATGGGGACATTTATAAAGCCTATATTTAATCTTGTTATAAAGCGATCCGCTTCCACTCGTTAATTGTGCATGCAACCTATATTTAATGGGCGTCGAAGAATTGGAATGATTATAAACTTCAAAATATGTAGTGTCTTTATTCGATTCTCCGGGCAGCATATTGGTAGCGACTACAGGCACACCATCCGTTGGAAAATCTGTTCCATGTCCTTTAATGTCAAACTTAATTGCCCCCGCAGAAGCAAAAGTATTATTTGTCTCGGTATCATTTCCCACATACCAAGCTCTGGTTGACCCAACTGCCAGGGTGCCGACAAGCGCGATCATCATTAAGCTCATTAATATTCTTTTCATTTATATCACCTCCCTTCTCCCCCAAGCACCAAAAAAGCCGCCCTTCGGCGGCTTACTACTATGTTTCCCAAGTATAAATTCTTAGCATATTACTTAGGGCTAGCTTAAACAACCTCAATATACTCTGTTAAAAGCACCCTGTCAATAGATATCGATAAAAACTATAAGAAACAAATAAACACAAATTCTAAGCCAATCAAACATACTATCTCTCAAATTACACAACCACAACTAACCCCATTAATCATCAGTCATCAATTATTAGCCATCAACTAATTATCTTAATGAAGTACCCCATCACTTTATAAAAGGAGACAGCAAAAATAGCCAAGATAAATAAAAACATTACTCTCCCCGGCCAATTTACATTCTCAAAAACCTTTCTCACAAAACGCCCTCCTTTGCCCTCATTTTATACCAATTAGATAAGTACGCGCTCGTGAGCATAAGAAGAAGCACATAGTAAATCATATAATCTTTCTTTACGGTTGAAGCAGCGCCCAGTACCTGCCCCCCGCTTGCATTGGCAACAGGCAAAGCCTCCTCCCCCTCATCCGGCGTCAAATCGGAAGCAGTAGTGCCCTTTACCTTTATCTTAAAAAAGCTGTCCGAATAAGCGGATATTTCGCCGTCGTGAGGCCCCACTATCCCGAAAACTTCGGCATGCGCCATATACTCACCCTCCAATGCATTCCGGGAAAGCACAAGCCCGGTTGAAATCTTAAATCCTTTATTCGGCGCGATATCCCCAAGCGGTATTATCCCGCCTCCCAAATCTTCCCCATCCTTTATAAGGCTTAGTACCAAGGTAGCTCCATAAACCTTGCCTGTTCCGACATTTTTTACATCTACAAAAAAGGTTACAGTATCCCCGGGATAAACAAAATCATTTACATTGTTTTTCTGATAAACCTCAAGCTCCCCGCCTTCTTCTTTGGAGCTGGATGTACTCATTGCCATGCTTTCGCTAGAAATATTTCCACCCTCATCATCAGCGGCATCGGACACGGGATAAAGCATTGACTCGGTCCCAATGTTGCCGCTAAATGTACCGAAAATATTTACAAATCCCAAAAATCCTAAAGAATTCTTAATCGTAGTATTTATAAAATTAACGATTGAGACAGCGCTTACCGCATTCCCGGTCTTTATGCTTGATCCCTCCTCACCGGAAGCGCTATTTCCTCCCGTATTGGCAGTAGAAATTACATTATTATAAACATAAGCTTCATTGGCAATATCACTTCCTTCCACACAGCCCGTACATCCCCCCACTGCGCTTTCCCCTTCTCCCCAGCCCAAAAGCTCTCCGCTCCACTCACCAAGATTATTAATATAAAAAAGCCTGAAAAAACTATTCAAAATATTAAGATTTACCACATTGACCAAATTTACGCTGGACACGGCATCTCCCGTATCAATATCCGCATTCTCGCCTTCTGCTGCATTGCCTCCGCTATCAGCGCTTGAGGTAACAACGTTTTCAACCTCCGCATTGTTTTCAATATCCACTAAAGATCCTCCGCAATCTGTACATGTCTCTTCATCCAAAATATCGGGCAAGACTATGTCTCCGTCCAGTTCACCGAAAATATTAATAGTAACGACATAAACCTTCGAGTCAACAATTGTAGTATTAACACGGTTAAGAAGAGATACTACCGAATAAGCATTCCCGGTCTCAATAGTAGCAGTCTCACCCGTAGCAGAATTTCCGCCCGTATTGGCAACGCTCACTATTTCATTGCTAAGATATGCATAATTATTATTTTCAAGAAATACTACATTTACGGTTTCTTCATCCCCCCCGCTTGAAACAACCTCCTCTATCAAAGGCCAGGAGTCGATAGCTAAATTAACACCTTCCGCAAAAAAGATATTAAGAGTCTTAAAAACCACCTCGCTATTTACCTCTGTAGAATTTACTTGGTTCTCGGTCTCAACGAAAGATACGCTGTCTCCCGTTTCTACCTGGGAAGAAGAAGTAGGGCTAGGGCTTGGACTGGGGCTGGAGCTGGGGCTGGCCTCAGCAGTTGGTGAAGGGCTCACCTCGTCCACAACAGGGGACGGACTGGGTGACGGACTGGGTGACGGCGTAGGGCTTTCGCTGACAATTTCATTCTCCCCGCTTTCGGCTTCTGTTGTAACCTCATCAACAACCTCTGCTTCATTTTCAATCACCGCATCGGTTTCCCCGGCAGTTTCTTCGGCAGATACTTCAATAGCATCAACCGTTTGAGCTTCAGTATCAAGAGTTTCAGTAGCATATATTGCATAAGGAGTTGTGCGCACAAAAAGAAGGGTAAATATAACTAAAATTGATATTTTTCGTTTCAGCTTTTCATTCATTCAAATATTTCTATACTTTTAATAAAATTTCAAACGGAAGGGGGTAATAACCCCCTTCCAAAAATAAAAGGGTTAATTACCAACTACGTTGGTATTAACAATATTATCTACAAGAGTTGCAGCATCGGCATTACCGCTAGTAAGGCTTCCGCCTCTCACGTCATCCCACGCCCAAATCTTGTTGTAACCAGTCTTTGCGATTGTATCAAGATAATTCTTAACCACTCCACTATTGTTAAGAGTTACATCATCATAACAACCACAATCTACAGAATTTGTGTTAACCTTGTTCATTACTTGGGTAACTGCACCAGCTGCACCACTCTTAAGTGTGCCTCCCCAAACATCATCCATAGCGGATATTTTATTTCCGCCTGTTTTTGCAACAGTGTCAACAACATTCTTTACATAAGCACTATTGTTAACTTCGAGGTCATCATTACTCCATCCCCACCAAAACGCACCTGCTGGGGCAGCAGCAACCACCAAAAGGAGTGTGCTTGCAGCTAAACCTGCTAATATTTTCTTCATATTCTTATCACCTCCTTTCCTTCGATACACTATACACTATTCAATAACAAAAAAACTATCAGTAATTTAGATTACATACTTTCAGGTACTGCTCTTATGACAAATCTTTTTCTGTCAAAAAGCCCGCTGCAAGTATAAATCGTAAGCACTTCACTCTCTGTATTTGAGGCTATTTTTACATCCGAAGGATCTGTTTCAAAAGCGCTCTCAACACGGTATTTATGCACATTTCCGGATCCATCAATAATCTTAATCAAATCATCCCTTTTTAAAAATTTTATAGGACCGAAAAGATTATCCCTATTATGCGCGTATAAGAGAATATTTCCCCCTCCTCCCGGATCCGCCGAAATATCAAGGTGGTTTGCAGCTTTGTCTGACACCTCCCACACGCCGTCAACAATACCCGACTCAACAACCTCAATTTTCAAACCAATTCTCTCAATTTCAATAATATAAGGATCATAAGTAATAACTTCTGTCTGCTTCATAGCTTCCCGGTCCGGCGAAACATAAAGCTTTCCAAACTCACGGATACGAAAATAAATTGGAACTGATAGAAGAATAATTCCGAAAGCTAAAAAGAAAAAATTAGTTCTCTTTGTTTTTGGCAAAAGTTCGTCTGACACCCGCCGAAGTTACCAAAGCACCTATAATAAAAAGGACATTATAATAATCCTCACCGGCTCCGGTATCGGCAAGCGTGCTAGCTCCAAGCACAGCACCCGCTGTCCCGCCCGTACAAACTTCATTTGAAGGAGCACTTACTGCACATCCGTTTACAGCGCGGACAACAAAACAGCCGCTTGTTAATCCATTGACAGTAAACCTATCAGTATCCCCTGTACTCGGCACGCCATAAACATGCTCACCGGGATTTGGCCCGTAAAAAATTGCATAATCGTTTGCATTCTCAACCTTCTGCCAAACTATCTCAATGCTTTCAACACCTGTCCTTGTAGCGCTTATCAAGTATGGCGCATTTGGCGCCGGATCCGTACAAACCGGAGGCCCGGCAGGGCTTGTTCCACCGCGCGCAGGCTCGGAAGAAGCAGGCGTAGGAGCGGGCGAAGCACTCGGCTCTCCTGTGGGCTCGGAGGTAGGTTCAACAGTTGGTTCTGACGTCGGTTCACTCGTTGGCTCAGCCGTCGGCTCAGAAGTGGGTGAAGGACTGGTAGAACTGGAAGGTTTTGGACTGCACCAGCAAGCATTTGCGTTTTCAGTGTAAGAATTTGAAGCAACTACAATAAGAAGAATAAATAATCCTACAAAAGCTCCTTTTAAAAAATCAGGTAATTTGATCATTTGCCCGAAGTCTAGATGTAAGTAACACCCTTGTCAAGTAGTATATTTAATCTCCACACTCTCCCCCTTTGAAATATCCTTTCCATTAACAGGTATGCTCAACGCCCAGCCGATCGCATTGGCAACGGATACCCCCACGCGAAGCCCGGTAAAAGATCCTGGCCCAATTACCACTTTAATCTCGGTAACATCCGAAATCTTCTTTCCTTTTTTCACCAAAATCTCATCAATAAACTCCAAAAGAGCCTGGGATTTTTCTTTCTTGGAAGAAGACTCAAACATCTCCCCGTCAATCCCGACTACAATTTTTTCAGAATCAGAGGTATCTATAAATAGTCTCATTTATTAATGACTAATGGTTAATGACTAATGGTTAATGACTAATGGTTAACTTTTTT
Organism: Candidatus Woesebacteria bacterium UBA1430; assembly: GCA_002329465.1. Taxonomy (GTDB): domain Bacteria; phylum Patescibacteriota; class Microgenomatia; order UBA8517; family UBA8517; genus UBA1430. The sequence continues at coordinate 27,928 of DCTW01000001.1, forward strand.
TAGACTTTTAATCCAACCGTTTAGTTGTTTGCCGATCTGGTCTATTTCAACCCTCAATTCCAAATAAATCTCTTCCGATAAGTATTCCAAATCTTTTGCCAATATTAGATGGCATAAACTTTCTGCGCAAGATCCTCTTGCATTATATAAAAATTGTATCAATTCCTTAGTAGTATTTTTACCAAAACCTTCAGCGATATTTGCAGGAATTGAACTTGTTGACCTTCTAAGCTGAGATATAATCCCAAATTTTTCGTCTTCAGGAAAATTTTTAGTAATATTATAAATTCTTAAAGTCAATTTATGCGATTTTTGCCACACTGGCACTTCTTCAAATGAACTATATTTTCCCATTAATCATCAGCTATTAATCATTAATCATCAAGAATAACCCTTTAGATTATTCTTGTGCCATTTCCAAGCACTCTCAATAATCTCAGCCAAGCCATACTTCGGCTCCCAGCCGAAAAGTTCTTTTATTTTTTTGTTATCCGCATAAAGAGTATCCGCATCTCCCGGGCGCCTCATCCCAAACTTCCACGCAAAACTGCCTGCAACTTTCTCTATCTCGCGGATAAGTTCAAGATTTGAATACCCCCGCCCCACTCCCGCATTTACAGCCGTACTCTCTCCACCCTTTTCCAAATAAGTAAGGGCTTTAATATGTGCATCCGCCAAATCCAAAACATGTATATAATCCCTAACGCATGTCCCATCAGGAGTATTGTAATTATCTCCAAAAAGAGTAAATTCCCCACCCCCCAAAGCCGCCTTCATTATCAAGGGTATTATATGACTCTCATTGGGGTGATCCTCACCAATAGATCCGTCAAGAGACGCACCTGCCGCATTAAAATATCTTATCGAAACATGGCTAATTTTATGCGCCCTCTCATACCAAGGAAGCATTTGTTCAATCATCAGCTTCGTCTGTCCGTAAGGATTTTCAGGTATTTTCGGATCGTCCTCAAATATTGGAAGCTTTTTTGGGCTCCCGTAAACCCCGGCTGACGAGCTAAAAACAAAATTTTTAGTGCCCTGCCTTGCCATTATGCCCAAAACATTGTTTGCGCTATTAATATTATTCTTAAAATATTTATAAGGATCCCTAAAGCTCTCTCCCATTTGGATAAAGCTCGCCATATGAATTACCCCGTCAAAACGCTCCTTCTTAAACCACTCTTCCAGCTCTACTAAATCACTCTCATTATTCAAGTTAAGCTTTTTAAAACTAAAGCCGGAAATTGCTTCCTCATGCCCGCTTGAAAAATCATCAACGACATAAGGCTCATATCCCGCCGTTTTCAAAGCCCTTACTATAAAACTTCCTATATACCCAGCACCCCCCGTAACAAGAATTTTATTCATAATTTTCTATTCTATTAACTACGATTCTTCTCCTATTATCCCCTAAAACATCAAACTTTATCCATACCGTATTTTCCGGCAAATACTCTCTCGCCTTTTCCGCCCATTCTATGGCCACAATAGAGTCTTTGTCCTTCATAAAATCAGTTAGCCCCAAGTTATCCATCTCATATCCTAAATCCCCCTCAAGCCTATATAAATCCACATGATAAAAATTTAATGGCTTTTCACTCTGATATTTTCTAACAAGTATAAAAGTCGGCGATATTATTCGGTCTCTTACTCCAAGCCCTTCTGCCAAGCCTTGTATAAAAGTTGTCTTGCCACTGCCAAGCTCTCCGCTTAAGGCAAAAGTAGTCCCGCCCTTCAAGCTATTTCCCAGTCTTCTGCCAAGCGCCTTAGTTTCTTCGGCATTTTTGGTAATATATTCCATATAAAATAAATCGAAAAAACTGATCCTATTGTATCAAAACCCACATCCCGAATCTTGGGCATCCTCCCCGGAGTAAAAGACTGGTGAAACTCATCGCTTACACCATAAAAAATAGCAAAAAAAATCGAATAAATTGCGGCTCGTTTTTTATCAACACCGCTACCCTTGGTAAAAGCTCGGTACAAAAGCAGCGTCAAAATCCCGTATTCAACAATATGTGCCGTCTTTTTAATCGCAAAATCGGTCCACACTATTTCCGTGGCACTGCCGGTAGGAAAAGAAGAAAATAAAAATATTACCAATGCCCAAATAAAAGGAGGGACAAAATATTTAAACATGTTTCTCATTATACTTTCTCAAACGCTTTTTTAAAAACGGATAAGAAGATACTCCCAAAAATCCAGCTCCCATACCCATAAACCCCAGGGGCACTAAAGGAATATTTCTCTCCTCCTCGGATAAAGGCTCAAAAGAAGCGCTTGGCGAGGGCGTTTCTCTAATTCCCAAAACAGTTCCCTCGCTAGTCGCGGGCACTGATGTTGGCCTATAGGTGGCCCTTATGGTTGGTTTAGCCGTAGGAGTAAAAGTTGGCTTTGGAGTAGGAGAAGGGCTCGCGTCTTCAGTCGGCTCAGGAGTAGGAGAAGGTGTAGATGTCGGCGTAGCCGTCGGCGTTGGGGTCGGCGTCGCGACATTTAAATTAATCAAAAGCTCATTCGAGCTTTGAGCAGAATTTTTGCTATTGCCGGTATATCTATTAATCTTAATCTTGTATTCGCCAGGCCCTTTGTAATCAGGATCATCCCAATTAAATTTCATATTTAAAGTTCCACTCCAAGCCCCATCAATTAATTCAAGTTTATAAAAATTATTCTTAATAAAATCCGGCCCAGGACTACCAGTATATGCCGTCCAGCCATCGGTATTATTTTGAGTAAAGCCAAAATATCTAGTATAAGCAGTAGAGCTTATTGCACCAAGCAAATAACAAATGTTTTCTGGACAATTAGTTTTACTAGCCCCACTGATTTCAACATCAACTGCAATCTCGGTATCGTTTACAACAGGATTAGAAATTATAAAATCGACTGCTTTAATCTCACTCGCCAAAAAAACCAAAAAAATACAAACGAATACAAATTCTCCGATTATCAGCTTCAATTTTTGCCAAAGAATCTGAGGCATTAAATAAAATTTTAATCAAAAAAACATAGGAATATCAACCTCGTCCCAATTAATCATCGATCATTAGTAATTAGTCATTAATAATTAATATGAAGATAATACGTTTCAATATCATTTTCATCATGCTTAACCCTTACATATCTAAGCCTGCATCCGTTTGCCCCGGTATAACTACCTCTATAAAGCGTCCCCGATCTTACGGCTTTTACCTCGGAATTGCCTTCATTGTTTATGTCAATTCCATTATGAAACTGATAAATCCTCCCCACCCAGGTATTCTGCACAGCCCAAGTTGAACCATATCCTTGGGAAAACTTTACAGGCGCATTTATCGGCCAATCCCAGCTTCCGCTTGGATTGAAAGGATCCCCGGGAGAGCACTCCCCGGGACCGGAGCAATTCTGATGATCAATAGGTTTAAGATAATTAAACGGATTCTCGGTATTCCCTCCTCTAACAACAATAAAATGAAGGTGCGAACCGCTTGAATTACACGACGGCCCCTGAATAATCGAAGCAATCCTCTCCCCCGCATTCACATGCCCTATCTCGCTCTCGTCACCTTTTCCGGCAATAATAGCCTGAATAGCCTCAAACTCCGCCCTTGCCTGGGAAAGAAGCGATTGATACTTCTTCTCATCATTTCTTGTTAGCGAAAGAAGATTGTTTTTCGCAGTCTTTTGCGAGTCAAGCTCCTCCTTCTGCACTCCAAGCACCTCTTGAAGCTCCTCAAGATCGCCCTTCTGTTCTTTATAAACTTCTTTTGCATTTTTTAATTTTTCAAGAAGATTATTATCCGCTTCCTGAATTTTTTGTAAGTAGTAAGTTTTCGCCAAAGTCTTATTTACATCCTCCGTCGAAAAAAGAAGATAAGCAGCATTATTAATTCTTGATATCTTATAAGATTCAACCGCTCTTGTATTAAAAGCCTCCTCCAAGTCGGATAAAGAAACCTCAATTTGATCAATCCTGCCGCCAAGAAGCAGTATCTGCTCCTCGGTCTGGCTAATCTTAAGCTCGGTAAGCCTAATTTGTGCGTCAAATTGTGCAATCTGGTTGCTAAGGGTACTTGCCTTTACTTGAAGTTCCTTAATCTTTTGTGTATATTCCTCAATCTCGCGGGCAAGCCGCTCAAGCTTTGCACTATCCGACTCAGCGCTAACAGGATATCCCAAAAACAAAAAAGGCAAAAATAGAAGTAAAACTATTAAAAATGACTTTTTAATCCGGGCAAGCATATTTCCCGAATATTTTAACATACTATTAAACTATTTAACGATACGAAGAGATCTGGATACAGCAATCATACTTCCAAGAAAAGCAATAAAAAGCCCCGCCAAAATCTCTGCCGCAAAAATCACGCCAAGCAAAGCAAAAAAGTCTGCCGTCTCTCTCGGCAGAACCGGAATATCCTTAAAGTAATAAAGCACAGAAGGGGTAGCATACATTAGAAGAACACTGGCGGCAAGCCACCCGGCAAAAACACCGATAATAGCATAATTTATGGCCTCAAAAACAATAGGCATTCTTATAAACCAATTTGTAGCGCCAATAAGGCTCAAGCTTTCTATTTCCGTTTTCTTCATGGATATCCTCATACCGATAACAACCATCAAAACAAGAAGCGAAGTCAAGCTAAGCACCAACACAAAAGACACCCCACCAATCCTCAAATAATAAGTAACATTTTTAAGCCTTTGTATTACATCACCAAGCGCAGCCTCGCTCCCCAAATTTGCGGTAAAATCTACAGATTCTACAACACTCTCACCCTTTACCTCGTCAATTATCTCCTCTGTAAAATTAAGATCCCTCACAGAAAACTCAATGCTCGCAGGAAAAATACTGGGAGATACAAGCTCGCCAAGAAGCGGGTTATCAGCAGTCGCCTCTTTATAAATTTCAAGAGCTTGTTCTTTAGAAACATAAGACACACTATTAATCCGTGAATCACCGGCAAGCTTATTTCTCAAAGCATCGATCTCACCCTGTGAGGCATCCTCTTTCAAAAAGGCAATAACCTGAGGCCTGGTTTCAAAAAATCTAATTACCTGATGGGACGAATAAAGCAAAACCACAAGAAGAGTTGTGACAAAAAAGGTAAGAGCTAAAACGCTTATCGCCGCCAAAGCCTGAAAAGGCGCACGCCTTATGTAATCAAAACTCGTTCTTATATGCTGCTTCATTTTTGGGACTCCTTTTCTTCTACTTTATCATCTTTATCCTCAGTTTTTTCCTTTTCTTCTTCTTTTTTAACAGGGTCCGAATCCTTCACAAGTTTCCCGTCTTCAAGCTCAAGCACCCGCTTTTTAAGTTTACCAATCAAATCCTTGCTGTGGGTAGAAACCAAAACGGTCTTTCCTTCCTCATTAATTTTCAATAATAGCTCTATTATCCCCTCTGCAGTTTTTGGATCAAGGTTCCCGGTCGGCTCGTCCGCAAAAATAAGTTTGGGATTCACAACTAACGCGCGAGCAAGCGTAGCTCTTTGAAGCTCTCCACCCGAAAGCTGAGAAGGAAAAAGTGTAGCACGCTCAGTAAGACCTACAAGCTTAAGAACTTGCTCCACACGAGCCTCCCTCTCCTCCTTTGGCACTTTTTTTACCGCCAAAGCCACCTCTACGTTTTCAAAAACAGTCCTACCCGATATAAGCTTATAATCCTGGAAAACAGCCCCGATACTCTGTCGAAGATGTGGAATTTCCTTCTTCTTTAGATTCGAAAGCTCTTTGCCATCAAACAATATCTCTCCACTGGAAGGGGTAATATCACGGATAATAAGCTTTAAAAGGGTAGTCTTACCGGCACCCGAAGGCCCGATAATAAATACAAACTCACCCGAAGGAATATAAAACGAAATATCCGTCAAGGCAGAGATATTTCCAAAATTTTTACTTACAGATTTAAATTCAAGCATGGGCAAGCTTAATTAGCCTCTTTTATTTTACCAACATCCATTAACCATCCGGCTTTCTGTCCCGAAACCGTATTTCCCCAAACTTCTACTTCTTTACCCACAAATCCGTCAAGATCAATCACCGTGGAAAAAAGATAAACGTACTTTTCCTCACCAAGCCCTCGATCCAAATAATGGGTTCCCTCCCCATCAATACCGCCTTCTTTTAAAACACCGCTTGCGCTGTCTGGAAAAAGATCGCCGTTTACTACTTCTGATTCTCCCGCAGCCTGTCCGGAGCCGTCAACCACAACGCTTTCAGAAACGGTGTCCCCTCCCATCTTTGAAAGATAATATCCGCTACCCACTCCTCCCAAAACAACCAAAACTGCAATTAAAAGAATTATTACACGACCCTTTTTACCATTGCCAGGAGGCGTAAATTTTTTTACAACACCTCCGTTACCGACAGTCTGATTAACTTGAACAACTCTCTCCATGATTAACAATATAACACATTAAAACTTTCTGATGAAGCCACTAAAATCAGATCTTTAGCTCAGCTTCGATAAACTCATCCAAATCACCATCCAAAACAGCATCGGTATTTCCTGTTTCTACATTAGTTCTTAAATCTTTAACCATCTTATAAGGATGAAGCACATAGCTTCTTATCTGAGTTCCCCAAGTTGCAGGTGTATAATCACCCTTTATGTTCTTCTCCTCCTTTTTCATTTCGTCCTGAGCAATTGCCCAAAGCTTTGATCTTAACAAATTAAGAGCTATTTTCCTGTTTTGCTCCTGGAACCTCTCGGTCTGCGCGGAAACGGATATATTTGTAGGTTTGTGAATCAGCCTTACAGCAGTAGATACCTTATTTACATTTTGCCCCCCATGTCCACCGGACCTGAAAAACTGCCACTCCAAATCTTCCTCTTTAATTTCTATATCGGGTTCGTCAACATCCTCTATTTCGGGCAAAACCTCAACCAATGCAAAAGAGGTCTGCCGCAGGCGATCGGCATTAAATGGAGATTGCCTGACCAATCTATGAGTCCCAGATTCACCCTTTAAATACCCATAAGCGTAAGACCCGACAACCTTAAAAGTAACGCTTTTAATCCCGGCTTCATCGCCAACGGTCTGATCAAGCACCTCTACAGACCAGTTCTTTCTTTCACAATACCGAAGGTACATCCTAAAAAGCATATGGGTCCAATCCATTGCTTCGGTTCCACCCTGGCCGGCATGGATACTGACAATCGCACTCCTCCGGTCATACTTTCCGGATAAATAAGCACGAAGCTCGATTTTTTCAAACTCCCCCAAAAGTCTTTGCACATCTTTCTCAAGCTCCTCCGAGAGCATGTCCTCCTCGGCCATCTCATAAAAAGTCTTAGCTTCGGAATAAATTCCGTCAAACTCATCTATCTCGCTTTTTAAATCTCCAAGCTCGGTTAAAAGCTTTCTTGCCCTCTCTTGATCATCCCAAAGATTGCTACTCATAGATTCAAGTTCAAGAGCCTCAACCTTTTTTCTTTTTTCGGGTAAATCAAGGTTCTCGGAAAAAGCCTCAAGCCTCTCTTTTAAATCAAAAATCTGTTTTTTTAACTCCTGCATAGGTTAAAAGTATACCAGACTCACGGGCGACAAATTATACTTTGAAGGCTTTCTTGCTCGGATTCGGATAAATCCTCATACTCCTTCATAATACCCCCGATTGTCGGGCCTCCTTCCGCGTACGAAGACGGAATCTCCTCGGCTACACCAAGCACCCGAACAAGCCTGTCTCTCCCGGCATCCAATACGTTAACAATAGGTTTAGGCGCACTCTCCCATCCGATAAGCTCCGTTACTATCGTCCTTCCGCTGACAATAAAAATTCCCTCCAAAATAAGCGCAAGCGCAAATCCGATATACACGCCAGGCATTATACCGCCCATTTTCCAATTAACCAGCCTGTGCCGCAATTGTCCAAGAGTTAAAATCAAAAAAAATATCAATATCACCATTGCTCCCGCTTGAAGATACGAAAGGGAAAAAACCAATCCACCAGGAAGAGGAACTCTGGCTATTATGTTCGTCAAAAAACTATTGCTGGCCAAATTAATATCAGGTATTTGGGAGGTAACTTCCTCCATAAAACCATTTTACAACGAAGAAGCTTCCTGCTCCAGCAAATCTATATCTTCCTCTATGGAGCCTACATCAGTTGCGTCAATTTCTCTTTTCAAAGTCTCAAGATCGCCGGATTCGGAAACAGGCTCCATTGTGGGTGATAAATATTGTTCCTGAGGCTTCCCCACAATCGGATTTCCTAGCCCGGGGATGCTCCTGCCGGTTGTTGAAAGATAATAAAGAAAAAAAGCGACCAAAACAACTATACCCAAAGCCAAAGCAATAATAACTTCCGAAAATCCCTTTTTTATGCTTATCATTCTGTATTTTCTCCCAAAAGCGTTGCTAAAATTTGGAAAAGCCCCCTTAACGCATCTTTAGCCAAAGAAACACTCTCCCTTATCGGCTCAAAATCAGCTCTAAGCTCGCTTAAAGTGCCGCTTACACTTCTACCCAAACTATTCTCATCTGTAACCTCTAAAGTATATACTTTAGAGGCCTGCTCATTGACCATATTGTAGCTTTCAAAAATCTTCGCTCTCACGTTATCCAAAGCATTCTTAAAATCAGAATTATCAGAAACACCATCTTCTTGAGCTCGCGCTTCTATTTTATCGGCTATTTCAGAAAGCCTGTCTAAAACAGCCTTTAGGCGCTCAACCCATCGGGCATTTAAATCATTAATGTTTGTATTAAGATTCTCAAAAAGAGCTCTTTTCCTTTCATCTCTAATCTCCAAAAGCCTTTGCCGGAACTCCTCGCGCTTTTCTTCTCTAAGCATTTGCGCCTCCTCAACCCCACGCCTGTACTCATACATCAAGGCCTCCCTATTTTGAGACTCACTTGTAACTCTTACTCTTATCTGCTCGTTTACGGATTCATTCTGAGTATTTGTACGAACACTTACCTGTGCCGAATCATTCTCAACGCTGACAACGTTCTCAACGTTTACATTATTAGTAACAAGAAGACTGGAAATAATTAATATTGAAGCAAGCATTGCTTTTTAATTATCAAATAAACAATCAATATCTGTCAAGAGTCTTATTCGCTAGGGCTTGGTGAAGGACTTGGTGAAGGACTCGGTGAAGGGCTCTCCGTCGATGAAGGAGCTTCAGATTCTTTTCTCGGTCCTGTCAATATCTCTATATCAAAATCTCCCGATACTTCCGATTTTCTAACCCTAACGCTCTCATAAATATCCTCAAGAATCTTAGTAATCTCATCCACTTCATCCTGGCCTACTTTTTCACTAAAAGTTGCTGTCGTTCTTGTCTCATCCTGACTCTGTGCGTTCGCCGCCTCTACGTTCTCATAACCGGCACCTTCAAGCTCTCCCTTAAGAAAACTCGCCTCTCCGGCTTTCCCGGTGCCGTTTAGCACGTTAATTCTAATATCGGATTTGGAAATAGACTCGGGCGTCGGGCTTGGAGTCGGCTCAACTTCAGGCTCCAAAGTGGCAAAAGAGCTAAGCCCCGAAGAAGGAGTAGGAGATGGGCTTGAACCACTGCTGCCCATAGAACTGTTAAAAACATACCAAACACCGGCAATCACTATAAGAAGAATTCCAACAATAACAAAAACCCATTTAACTATACTTGATTTTGACCCGTTTTCTTTTGCACCTCCGGACGGAAAACCTATATCGGTTCTTGGCTGTGGGCTTTGAACATACTGGCTTGTTTGCTGATTATCCTCTTGCATGTCCTCGTGACGTATGAAAGCACAAATTCAAGCAGTTGTCAACTTCTTATTAACCTTAGTAAAACCAAATTTCTTTTGAGTCTTATCATAATAAATCTCCAAAAGATCTCCCTCTTGTATTTCATTGTTTAAAATTGCTCTGCTCATAGCGTCTCCTATCTCGATATCAAGCACTCTTCTCATTGGCCTTGCACCAAAAGAGGGATCGTATCCTTTTTCTACAAGACCGGAAATAGCGCTATCGGATATCTGTAAAAAAATATTTTTCTCCTTAATTTGAGTGGCAAAATCATTAAGCATAATACTGGCAATCATCATCAGTTCTTTACGCCCAAGCGGCTCATAAACAACAACGCCGTCAAACCTGTTTATAAATTCCGGAGAAAAAATTCCCTTTCGCAGCACGTGTTCAAGCACTTTTTTATGCAAAAAACTTGCTTTTTCATTCTTTGAAACAAGTCTACGGATATACTCGGCTCCCGCATTGCTTGTAGCTACAATAAACAAATTCTGGCAATTTATCTTCTTACCAAAAGCATCAGTAATAATGCCCTCATCCAAAACGCTCAAAAACAAATTAATTATCTGAGGACTCGCCTTCTCAATCTCATCAAGAAGCAATAAGCTTGCAGGCCTGTTCTTAATAGCCGTAGTTAAAACACCTGGCTCACCGCTAGCTTGGGATCCCAACAATCTTTCAATACCCTGTGCCCCGGCATACTCAGCCATATCAAAACGCACAATATGTTTCTCACTGCCAAAATAGACTTTAGCTAAAACTTTCGCCGTTTCGGTCTTTCCTATACCTGTCGGGCCTAAAAACAAAAACGACCCTATTGGTCTACTGCTTTTTATTACCCCCAAGCTCTTGCCACGAAGAATTTTTGCAATCATTTCCACAGCCTCTTTTTGGTTCACAAGCCGTTTATGAATCACACTCTCAAGATTAGACAAAAGCCTCTTTGTGCCCTCGGTTGCTTCTGCAAATTTTATTCCCGTCTTTTCGGACATTACAGCATCCACATCAATTGGGCTTACTATTTCATTCCTCCTCTGGGATTTGTATATAACTACGGAATCCAACAATTCCAAAGCCTTCTCGGGAAAAGGTGTTTCGGTAATATAGCGATCACTACTGTCAAGAATTCTTCTTAAACTCGCTGTTAATATTACAACCTTTTTAATCTTTTCCCATCGTGAAGCTGCCTCAAAAAGTATTTCCATTGCCTCTTCGTTTGAAGGCTGAACAACCTCAACTGTTTCAAAAAACTTCCTTATTCTAAGATTTGGGACAATAAATTTCTCATATTCGGTATTTGTTGATATTGAAATAATCTTCAAATCCTTCTTTTCCAAAAAACTCTCAATAATATCCGTAAAATCATATCCCTCAACGCTCGCATTAACAATTCTATGTAAATCCTTCACCACAAGAATCACATTACCGGCCTGGCTTCCTTCACTCAAAATTTCCGAAAACCTTACCTTTTTCTGGCTCAAATCTGTTGACTGCGAAAAAATAAAATTAAGATTAAGCTCAAATATTTTCTTATAAGATAGCTCACTACCAAGCTCACCTTTTCTTGCTCTATTTGCAAACTCCAAAACAACGGTCTTTTTCCCCACACCCGGCGGTCCGACCAAAACCACACTCATTCCCGACTTCAAAGCCCTCTCCATCCTGGAAACCACATTCTGCCTGCCGATTAAATGGTGCTCAAAAGGCTGCACAAAATCCATTCGCGTAAAATACTTGTCCAGTGTAGGAGTATATCCATACACCAAGCTTGCTCCTATTCCCGCACCGCTGTAGCTCAAACTTTCATCTACCCTCGTTTCTTCTTCATTTAACCTCTCCCACCAGCGAGCAGCCAATGCTAGATCCGTTCTGGAAATTCCCCTTTTACTAAAAAAGGGCTCATCCCACACTCCACGCTCCAAAAAATAGTCTAAAAGCGTGGTATAACTTGAAGGCTCCACTCCTTTTAAATCAACTTTCTTAGTGTCTGCAAAACTTGTCAAATCGGAAAGAACAAGCCCTGTATGCTTTAAAACAAACTCACCGGCCGCATTGCCAAAAAGATAGTTAACCGCCTGCTCCGGATAATCACTGGCCTTTCTTTTAATATTCATAGCCAAATTAGCCGAAGACCTTATTTTCAAAAAATATATTCTCAAAGACAAAAATGGCAAAATTATCCAAAAAATAAATCCCACACCCCCCAAAAATGCGATCAAAAAAAGGCTTAATATCCCAACTACAAAAAGCCCTGCCCTTACAAAAGCACCTATAAATCTGGAAACAAAATTATAAGTAAATTTCTCAAATTCCCGTCGAAAATTAAACCCCGAAGACCGCGAGGTATCAGCCAATCTTTTCCAGGGCGCAAATAACGTAGCAGGAAGTTTAAAAAGAGAAAAAAAGTGGATTATGTAGCCCAAAGCGTAAATATATCTCTTAATGTAAAAGCTCACTCCCCAGCTATAATGCCATGATAAAAATTGAGACAAGATCATTACCTTAAGTTTATACTATTAACAGTAATTTGCCAGCCTCACTAGCTTGCTCATGTCAACAACTACAATATTTTTTCTACCGCGACAAGCAATCACACCCTCCTCACAAAACTTTTTCATCTCAAGGCTTGTAGTCTCGCGCGTTAACCCCGCCAAAGCGGCAATATCCTTATGTGTAAAAGGAACGGCTATTCTTATCTCCCCCCCGCCGTTTTCTTTTCCAAAACGCTTGGCTGCGATAACAAGCGCTGATGCCACCCTGTTTCTTGCCGAACCAAAAAACAAAACCTCCATTCTCCTTAGCAAAGACCCAAAGCCGACAGTCAGCCTGCAAGTCAAATCAAAAAGGATAGCGGGATTTTTTTTAATAAATCCTATAAACTCTTTTTTGGGAACAAGCCGTATCTCAACTGAAGTAATTGCTTCATAGTTATACTCATTAGCCAATTCACCCATTGCCCAAAGTATCGGAAAATAGCTCCCGGGCTTAAATATATTTAAACTCAGCTCATCCCCATCCACAGACACGGAATACATTTTCACATATCCTTTTTTAAGAAAATACACATACTTAAAATCCTCATCAGATCTTTTAACAATTTCTTTCTGTCTAAATCTTTTTATAGGATATTTCTTAAAAAACTTATCCACAGAATTAATATTGCTCATTTTAGTCCAAATTATAACCCAATTAAATATAAAAGGGAAAAAACTATATTCTTTAATTCGCCAAATCAACCGGAAAGAAAATAAGGAGGTTCATTTCCTGTCTTCCACTTGATGCTGCACCCGGAACTTGGCTTCTGCTCCTTTGGAGGGTTTTTCCCCGCAAGAAGATCGTCAATCGCACGTTTTAAATCTCCGCCCGTCACGGGCACTTTGTTTCCCGGCCTACTCTCATCAAATTGCCCTCTATAAAAAAGCTTGCCAGAAGTATCATAAAGAAAAAAGTCCGGCGTACATGCAGCTGTAAAATCCTGTGCCACTTCCTGAGTCTCATCAAAAAGTATAGGAAAAACAAAATCATACTCCTCTGCCATATCCGCCATCTCTTCAGGGCTGTCTTCAGGATATTCTTCAATATCATTAGACGATATGGCGATAAAACTAACTCCGCTACCCTCATAATACTTGGCCACTTCGGATAACTTATCGGCAATATGCTGAACATAAGGACAGTGGTTCGAAATAAATATTAGACATATTCCCTTAGCGTCTTCAAAATCTTCAAAACTCACACTCTTGCCGCTGACTATATCCTTCAAATGAAACTCCGGCATATCAGAACCAAGAGGACTCATTGTTGACTGCGCTAAACTCATAAAATTAAAGGTAACAAACCGACTCTTCCCCGTCAACCCCAAAGATCAATCAAACACCTTCTTAATCACCCCTCCTGAGGATAATGGCAGTGTTTCCACTTCTTCCCGCTACCACACCAGCAAGGATCGTTCCTCCCTATTTTCTTTTTCGTAATAGTTCCGCTAACTCCTTTTGCCGCATTCATTAGCCTTTTAGTCGAATCATCAGCCAAAAGAGGCTCTCCATGCATCGCTGTCTCATCAGATGTTCTCTCCTCAAGCCCCATACTGTCCCGCTCATCAATATTTGTCCTTGCCTGATCCAAAGGAATCTCAGAAGGAGCTCTTGCCACACCAATCCTAAATATCCTTCTTGAAATCTCCTCATTTATGCGGTCTATCAAACTTTCAAAAAGTTCATAAGCCTCATTTTTAAACTCCACTAAAGGATCCCTTTGCCCATATGCGCGAAGCGTCACGCTTTCGCGCAACGAATCAATATGGTCAATATGGTCAATCCAAAGCCTATCTATAGACCCCAAATAAGCAAACTTCTCAACAAGCCTCATAGTGTCACTCCCAAGCTCGCGTTCCCGAGCCGCATGAACATCACTTATAATCTTTTTAAGCGCTTGGGCAAGCTCCTCTTTGTCGTTAATCTTCAAAAGCCTTTTTTTAACCTCATCTCGCGAACGCTCATCAAAAGGCACTATCTCTGTTAGTCCTATTACCACTCTTTCATAGTCGGGTTTTGCATTCTCCTCGGGCCAAGATAAAATTAATATCCTATCAATCTGGTGCTCAAGCTTCTCAAGTATCTCATCCTTTACATCATTCGAAGTCAAAATCCTTCTTCTTAGCTTATAAATTATTTCCCTCTGATTATTGGCAACATCGTCATATTCAACTAACCTTTTCCTCATATCAAAATGGAATCCCTCCACCTTGCTTTGAGCTTGCTCGATCACCCTGGAAACAAGTTTATTCTCAATAGGCTGATCCTCAGGAAGCTTTAATCTATCCATAATCGACGATATCTGCTCTCCTCCAAAAATTCTCATCAAATCATCCTCCAAAGATAAATAAAAACGGCTCGATCCGGGATCCCCCTGCCTCCCGGCACGCCCTCGAAGCTGATTATCAATCCTTCGGCTTTCATGCCTTTCCGTGCCGATTATGTGAAGACCCCCTGCGGCAATCACCTTCTTGTGTTCCCTCTCCCACTCTTTATACCCCTTAGTCTCAAGCCATTGATCATTAGTCATCCCCTTAGGCCTTTCGGGTTTTGCGCCACCGAGCACTATATCAACTCCACGGCCAGCCATATTAGTAGCAACTGTCACAGCACCGCTTTTACCCGCATCCGCAATAATCATAGCCTCACGCTCATGATTTTTTGCGTTAAGCACATTGTGGGAAATCTTTTTCTTCTTTAGATACTGGCTTACAATTTCATTTCTTTCAATGGATGTTGTACCAACCAAAACAGGCTGTCCTTTTTTATATTTCTCTTCGATCTCTTTTACAACGGCTCCGTATTTTGCCCTTACACTTTTATAAACCATGTCTGAAAAATCTTTCCTGACCATTGGTTTATTGGTTGGTACAACCACTACATCAAGGTTATAAATCTTTCTAAATTCATCAGCCTCTGTAGCCGCCGTACCGGTCATACCGGCCAAAACATCATACATACGAAAATAATTCTGAAACGAAATAGTAGCCAAAGTCTTGCTTTCCTGTTGAATAACAACTCCCTCCTTCGCCTCAACAGCCTGATGAAGTCCGTCGCTCCAGCGCCTACCGGGCATAAGCCTGCCAGTAAACTCATCAACAATCACCACCTGATTGTCTTTCACCACATACTGCTGATCACGAATGTACAAACTCCTTGCCCTTAAAGCATTTTCGATATGGTGAATCGACTCAAAATCCTTTTCATAAAGATTGTCAACGCCAAGTATCTTCTCTACCTTGGCAATACCATGCTCAGTTAAATTTGCACTGCGAGCCTTCTCGTCAATAACGTAATCTGTATCCTGATTTAGCTTATCTACTATCTCTGCAAATTTGTAATATTTATTTGTAGGCTCGGTATCAGGAGCCGAAATAATAAGAGGCGTCCTCGCCTCATCAATAAGCACGGAATCAACCTCATCAACTATTACAAAATAATGATCTCTCTGAACGACATCGGAAATATCATTAACCATATTATCCCTAAGATAATCAAATCCAAATTCATTATTTGTTCCATATGTAATATCTGCCCCATAAGACTCTTTCCTGTCGCAAGGTTTAAGGTGCTCAAGCCGCACGTCCCCATGGCTTTCATCCTTATACTCACTATCATAAATAAAGCTTTTTTGCTCCTGGGCAACGGTGCCCACACTCATTCCTAAAAAATCAAAGATCGGCCCATTCCATCCGGCATCACGCTTTGCCAAATAATCATTAACCGTAACAAGATGCACTCCCCGCCCCCTAAGAGCATGGAGATAAAGTGGAGGAACAGCAGACAAAGTCTTTCCTTCACCCGTTTTTTGTTCAACAACTTTTCCCTCAAAAAGAGCAATCGCAGCCATAAGCTGCACATCAAAAGGCCTCATCCCCAAAGTCCTTCGCGAAGCCTCGCGGACAAGGGCAAACGCCATGGGAAGTATGCTATCAAGGCTTTCACCGTCTTTAATCCTTTTTTTAAACTCTTCGGTCTTTTTAACAAAATCCTCGCCTTTTAACTTTTTAACCTTAGGCTCAAAATCGTTTATCTCGGCAACCCTCTTCTCAAGCCTGTCAACCTCTCTTTTGTTTATATCAATTACTCTTGAAAAAATATTAAGCATATTTAAATATTCTAAACCATTATTAAAAATTCTTTCTTTTCCTTTTTTTAAAGATACGCTAATTATAGCTTCTAGTCTATTCTATTTTAATAACAAAAAAATTTGTTATACTAAAAGCTGTATATGCCAAAAAAGGTAATACAATCTAAGAAACCGAAACTGCTTTATCGCTCCGAAACAAACAGGCTAATAGGAGGAGTAGCGGCAGGCCTTGCTGAATACTTCGATGTTGACGCAACACTAATAAGGCTCGCCTTCGTCTTAATAACCCTTGCAGGAGGCTCAAGCATTCTAATCTATATAGTTCTCTGGATAATTATCCCGTCGGAATCAAACATAAGCTTGAGGGGAGACGAAAACATCAAAAAAAATACCGAGGAAATTAAAAAAAAAGCCAATGAGCTTGGTGAAAACATAAAAAAAGGCTCAAACCAATCCGGCACCAGAAACATTCTAGCCTTGATCCTTATAGCAATCGGTATATTCTACCTTCTCGAAAATTTTGGTCTTATCTTTGTAGATATAGATAAATTCTGGCCTGTTGCCCTTATTCTTCTCGGATTTGCTCTCCTTGCAAGATAACTTCATCAACCATCAACCTGCCTGCCGGCAGGCAGGTCATTAGTTATCACAAACATCACATTAGCCTCAGGATAAAACCTATCAACATTTCCAAACATACGCTCAAGTTTTTCCCCAAACTTATAAGCCTCTTTTCGCTTTTCTCCATAATATAGCCTATTAAATACGATAACACCGCTTTTATTAAGAAGGCTATAAACAGCCATCAAAAAATCATCCGTTTGAAACTTTTCAGGAAAATTATCTCCAGCATAAATATCCACACAAATAAGATCAAAACTCTTGCCTTCCAACCTCTTGCTTTTAACTTCTTTTTCAGCATCCCCAATAATAATCTCAGTATCCTCAGGCATTTTTAAGTATTTTTTTCCAAGATCAACCATTACAGAATCTATATCCACTCCGGTAACTTCCGCCCCCTCCCAATATTTTTTAATCAAATCCGCCACACTCCCCCCTCCAAGCCCCAAAATAAAACTGCTTCTGACATCAGGCATTTGGTTTTTAACTTTTTTTAATGCAGTTTTCCACACCTTCTTAGCCACTCCACCGGACTGAGTAAGTCCCCCCGCCTTTATATAAGTGCCCCAAGCCAAATCCCGCACA
The DNA here is from genome assembly GCA_002329465.1 of Candidatus Woesebacteria bacterium UBA1430. Taxonomy (GTDB): domain Bacteria; phylum Patescibacteriota; class Microgenomatia; order UBA8517; family UBA8517; genus UBA1430. Next base: position 45,478 of record DCTW01000001.1, read on the forward strand.
ACACTGACTCTGCCGTTATAAACACTTTCCACGTCCTCAATCTCGGTCACACCATTCAAAAAATCGATCAATCTTGTACCTTTCATTTTAAACTTTTAATTTTTCGCATATCCTTCTGCCTGTAAACCAAACGCTCTCGCATACACACCACCCAAAGCAACAAGCTCCTCATGGCTTCCCTGCTCCACGATTCTTCCTTTATCAAAAACAATGATCCGATCAGCATTTCTTACCGTAGAAAACCTATGACTAATAATGATAACCGTTTTACCCTTAAAAAATCTGTAAATTTTGTCAAAAATTTTCTTTTCGCTCACAGCGTCTATTGAAGCCGTAGGTTCATCAAATATAATAAGCGGAGCATTCCTATAAAAAAATCTGGCAATCGCGATCTTCTGCCACTGTCCGGTTGAGGGCCTTGTCCCGCCTTTAAATTTTTCACTCAATATCTGCTCATAACCATCCTTATACTCCTTTATAAACTCATGGGCGCGAGCCATCTTTGATGCTCTAATTACTCTACCTTTTGCTCCGCCAACTTTTCCGATCATTATATTTTCCCTCGCGCTTAACTGAGGATAAGTATTATAATCCTGAAAAAGAACAGCAATATTTCTATACCAGCTTTTCCCCTTAACTTCTGTGATATCAACGCCGTTTATCAATATCTTTCCCTGTGATGCCTTATAAAACCTGCACGCAAGCTTAACAAAAGTTGTCTTGCCCGCCCCATTGTGTCCCACTATTGCAACTTTCTCTCCCGGTCTAATTTTTAAATTAAGATTCTTTATTACCTTAGGCTTGCTCCCGGGATAAGAAAAAGAAACATCTTGAAATTCAATTCCAGGCCCGCCATTAAGCTTTTGGAAACGTTTTTCTCCGTCTTCAAAAGCGCTTTTCATGTCAAAAATCCTTTTAAATTCATCTATTCTCTGAGACGATTCATACATATCATTAAAACTAAGGGCAAGCCGAAAAATATTGTCACTCAGGTTTTGCATTGCCTGAATATAAAAAGTGACCAAACCTACAGTTATCTCTCCAATCAAAAACTTCCACATCGTCACGCCAAACCCAAAAACCCTAACCAGATTCCTGATCTGGCCCACCAAAAACGCTAATACGTACCACTCTTTTCTGGTTTTCCTCTGCCAATTTACCCAGTCATTAATAAAATCCTGAAATTTTTTCTTCAAAAGCCTATATCCTCCTGTAATGGAAAGTTCATGTAAAGCAACGGAATCGATCAAAGAATCCATGGACATATAAGACGCCCTTCTTCTTTCTGTAACTTTTCTGTCGTAATCCCAAAGTTTTGCCAAATAATGCTGATCTACAAATATCATTGGAAGCGAAAAAACAATAATTAATGGAATATAAAGAGGGTAAAAGGAACCAATAATGATCACCGATCCCAAAAAACCGGCCAAGGCTCCAACAAGTCTCATTAGCGTTTCAAACTGCCGCATCATCTGAAATACATTTCTGTGTGCACGATCAATAAGATTGTTAAGTTCAGGATTCTCAAGGCTTTGGATCCCGAGTGACCGTAATTTCTCATACAAAAGCAATCGAAGCTTTGGGTCCGATATCTGCTGCAAATCGCGATAAAAATAACCATCCAAATTTCGAAGAATACTAAGAAGCACGCTTAGTACAAAAAAAGCTAAGACAAAAGGCACAGTGCTCATATAATCAAAGCTTCCCTCTTTTGCCAGTTGAACAATCCCGTCAATAACCCATGCCCTAATAAAAGATGAGGCAAACACTTCAGCCTCCATCAATATCGTTGTAAAAAAAATAACTATAATGGGGATCCTTGCTATCCTAAAATATGTTTTTAATACCCAAACAGTTATCTCTAAAAACTTTAAAATCGAAAGCCTCTCCTTTTTTTTCATATCATCCATCAGTCATAGTATATAATTTCTATACGATGAAAAACATTCCCCTTCCAGAAAAAATAAGGCCGAAAACGCTTTCCGAATTCATAGGCCAAAAACACCTTGTCGGTAAAGACGGGATAATTACCAGATTGCTAACTAGTCAAAAAACTAATAATCAATTTCCTTCTCTAATATTATGGGGTCCTCCTGGATCCGGAAAAACAACACTTGCAAGAATTATAGCAAGCCACCTTAAACGCGATTTCTACGAATTCTCGGCAGTAAACGCCAAAACCAAAGACATCGAAAAAATAATTAGTCATCAATCTGCCTCGCCGATAGGCGGGCCGTTAATCTTTTTGGACGAAATCCACCGCTTCAACAAAGCTCAACAAGACAAACTCCTTCCTCACGTTGAAAAAGGGAATATTATTCTTATAGGCGCAACTACAGAAAACCCGTCCTTTGAAGTAATAAATCCCCTTCTTTCCCGAAGCCGAGTTCTTGTCCTTAAAGAGCTCTCGGAAAAAGACCTTACCAAAATCGCTCAACGCGGACTAAAAAAACTTAATCTCAAAATTAAAATAGATGCATTAAAATTTCTTATCGAGTCAAGCAACGGCGACGCTCGCATTCTTCTTAATACCCTAGAAATCGCAAAATCCCTTACTACTAGCTACTTACTGCATACTGCCGATATCGAAACTGCTTTGCAGCGCCGCCATCTAGCCTTCGACCGCCAAGGCGAGGAGTTCTATAACATTATTAGCTCATATATTAAAAGCATGAGAGCTTCAAATGTTGACGCGGCCCTCTACTATTTGGCTCGGATGGTAGAGGCCGGACAAGACCCCCTCTATATTGCAAGGCGAATGGTAGTATTTGCAAGTGAAGACGTAGCCTCTCCTACTGCTTTAGTTGTTGCTAATGCAGTCTTTCAGGCTTGTCAACAAGTTGGTTATCCAGAATGCCAAGAAAATTTGGCAGCAGGCACAGTTTATTTAGCCCAAGCAAAAAAAGACAGAAGCGCATACGAAGCCTTTATGAGAGCCATGGAGGATGTTAGAAAATACGGCAACCTCCCAACTCCTCTTAAAATCCGCAACGCCCCAACCAAGTTGATGAAGGATTTAGGATATGGCAAAAACTATAAACCCTACACAGATAAAGATTTATTGCCAGAAAAACTGAGAGGAAAAAAATACTATCGGAAAAAGTAATATAATAGTAAATACTTCCCAAATCCAGTAAAATACGTAAAGCATGGTAACACTTAAAATTCTCACGGCAAATATGTGGCTTTTGCCGCCACCCACATCCATAAACAACCAGGAAAGGCTCGATAATTTCATAAATTTAGTCAAAAAACTCGATCCTGATGCAATCAATCTGCAGGAAGTTTGGCTCAATAAATACATTAACTATCTCAAAAAAAAGCTCTTAAGCTACCGCGTAATAAACACAAGCTCGCTTTTTTACAACAAATCCGGCCTTGTTACCCTGATTAAACACAAACCTATAAAAGTAGAATTTCATAAATTCGATATCAAAAACGATCTGGACCCGGTTGAGCGAATCGCTTCAAAAGGCTTTTTGCGAACCCAATTTTCAAAAGGCGGAAATCTTATTAATCTTATAAACACCCACGTTTACCAGTCCTTTGACGAATCAAAATTAAAAATTAAGCTTTCACAGATAGAAGAAGTGATAAAAAAATCCAAAGCGGCAAACCCCACAATCATTGCAGGAGATCTAAACGTTTTCCCGGAAAAAATAAGTAAGTTAGTTGATCAACTACAAAAAGAGCTGGAAGTGCCTGTAACATATTCTGAAAACAACGCCTACGCTCACAAAGCAGTAAATATAATATTAAATAGAGACGGCGTTTACAACGAAAGGCCAAACAGAATATTAGCAAATATAAAAAAACCAATTTCTCCGATAAAACTCGAGGTAATTAAAAATCCTCTGGTTTCCGATCATTTTCCGCTGCTTGCAGAAATCACGCTTCCAAGGGGAAAATATATCAAAACAAGCCTCTCAAAAGGCAAAAAAATTCTCATGACTCCCAAAAGCATAGCAAAAAAAATCCTTAAAAAAAGCTAGCCGATTTTTTCCTTTTCAAGCCATTTTCGAAGCACTTTGGGTACAATTATTGACCCATCTTTTTGCTGATAATTTTCCATTATTGCAATCAAAGTCCTAGAAACTGCTATCGCCGTACCGTTAAGCATGTGGACATATTCATTGCTGTTCCCCGCGCGATACTTTATGTTCAAATTTCTAGACTGATAATCTGTCGTATTGCTCGTTGAAGTTACTTCACCGTAGTCTCCCCTCCCGGGCATCCACGCTTCAAGATCATACTTTTTCGCAGCGATTGCTCCAAGGTCTCCTGTACACATCTCAACAACTCTGTAAGGTATCTCAAGCTCGCGAAGAATCTCCTCCTCAATTCCCAATATCTCCTCATGCATCTCTATTGATTTTTCCGGCAAACAATAAATAAAACACTCAAGCTTTGTAAACTGATGAACTCGGTAAAGGCCTCTGCTGTACTTTCCGTAAGCACCAGCCTCTTGGCGAAAGCAATGGCTTATTGCGGCATATTTTAGCGGTAAATCATCCCTCTTTAATATCTCATCTGCATGATACCCCGCCATCGTTACCTCAGCCGTTGCAATAAGTCCAAGGTCATGGTCTTTAATTTCATAAATCTGCGCTTCATCCCCCTTCGGTTGATAGCCGGTTCCCAAATAATACCTGCTTTTAGCCAAGTCGGGAGTCATAAAAAACTTATACCCATGCTTCTCCAAAATCTCCATCCCAAACTGCATTAATGCATACTCAAGCCTTACGGCATCATTTTTAAGGTAATAAAATTGCGATCCTGCAACCTTCGCCCCCGACTCAAAATCTATCAAATCAAGCCTATTCATTATATCTAAATGATCAGCCATCCCCTTGCCTGCCGTATTTTTATGGGAAGAAGGCCATCTCCTAATTTCCACATTATCATTCTCCCCCTCGCCCTCAGGAACATTCTCTAAAGGCAAATTAGGAATTTTCATCAAAACTTCCTCATACTCTAGGCTCACCTCTGCTAAAAGCGGTTCCTTGACCTTAAGCTCATCTTTTATTCTCTTTCCTTCGATTACATTTTTTTCTTTAGCAAACTTATTCCTTTGCGATCTAAGCTCCTCAATCTCCAAAATAAGCCCTCTTCTTTTTTCATCAAGCTCAAGCACCTTATCCACCAAAAATACGTCTGCTCCCTTTAAAGCAATTCCCTTTTTTACTTTTTCGGGCTCTTTTCTAATTAATTCAATACTAAGCATTTTATAACCCCAAATCTTCTGAAATCTCCTGCATAGCCTTAAGACATATCTCGACAAAGTCTCTCAAGGGAATTTCAAGCCTCTCCTCACACATTGCAATCTGCTCCCTATTTGCACCCGCAGCAAAGCTACTCTCATTCCATTTTTTCATAATAGAATCAACCGTAACCTCAGAAAGCCTCCCTCCTTTAACCAAGGCAACTGCCACAATAAGCCCAGTTAGCTCATCGCACGTATAAAGAGCCCACTCCATGGGAGTTTTTGGCTCGGGCATACCATCTACATAACCCCAAGCATGAGCTTTAATTGCATCTAGCACCTTCTTTTCCAGACCCTTGCCATCAAGCCACTCCAAAGTTTTTTTTGTGTGCAAAGTCCTAACCTGCGGCGAATCTTTCAGCTCCTCGTAATCTGCATCATGAAGAAGCCCTGCCATGCCCCACTCATCCTGGCTAGACTGCTCCTTGTCCTCTTTTCCCACAATCCTGTCGTAAAGCGCTCTCATACACGCCTCCGTAGCAAGCATATGCCTTACCAAATTCTCATTCTTTGTATGCTCTCTAACTAGTTTTAACGCTTCTTCTCGTTTCATTTCTCCTTAGGTCTTAAAAGCGGGAAAAACACTGTCTCCCTTATCGGCTTATCCGCCAAAAAACTAAATAGCCTTTCAGATACACCGAATCCGGTAACAGGAGGCATGCCAAACTCAAGAGCTTTCACAAAATCCGCATCATTCATCTGGGCCTCCTCATCTCCGGCATCCCGCATCTTCTGCTGAGCCTCAAACCTCTCTGCTTGATCAACGGGATCATTAAGCTCACTATAACCATTGCCCATTTCGGTCCCCGCCAAAATAATCTGATATCTTTCGGTAACGCTAGGTTTGTCAAATTTTCTTTTAGCCAAAGGAGACATTTCAACAGGGTGGCCCGTCAAAAATAAAGGGCCTGTAATTCCTTTTCTCACGCTCTTCCAAAGCAAATCAATAAGCCTCGGTTTTTTGTCACCATCGCTATATTTAACCTTAAGTTCATCAAGCTTTTTCTTGATACTGCCCAAGTCCGCTTTTTCAAAATCAATCCCCGTAGCCTTAAAAAGCGTATCCTTATAATCAACTCTCTCCCATTTTTTACCCAAATCTACATCATAATCACCAATTCTGAATTTTAGCTTCCCAAATGCCGCCTTTGCTACATGCTTATACATTCGCTCCACAAGCTTCATTGAATCATCATAATTTGCATAAGCCCAATAAAACTCCATCTGCATATAATCCTGAAGGTGCTCGCGGCTTATCCCCTCATTCCGAAACTGTCTGCCTATCTCAAAAGTCTTCTCAAATCCAGCCACCATAAGCCTTTTCTGCCAAAGCTCGCCCATAGAAATTCTAAGATACAAATCAATATCAAGCGCATCATGATGCGTGATAAAAGCCTTTGCGTCTGCCCCACCGGGAGTAGTTTCCAAAACAGGAGTTTCAACCTCTATAAACCCCTCCTTTACCAAAAATTCACGAATCGAATTCCAAAAAAGGCTCTTTTTTGTCAAAAGATCCCGAAGCTCGCGGTTCAAAAGTAAATCTATATACCGCTCTCTATACCTTAATTCTTCATCCTTAATCCCGTGCCATTTCGAAGGCAGCGGCCTTATTGATTTAGATAAAATCTGAAGGTCAGAAACATCAATAGTTATTTCTCCCGCTTCGGTTTTAAACACCTCTCCGCTTACCCACAAAATATCTCCAATATCTATAAGCTTTACAATTTCAAAAAGAGCGTCAAGCTTTTTCTTCTGAAAAAAAATCTGAATAGAGCCGGAAAAATCTTCTAAATCCGAAAAAACAATATTCCCATGCACTCTAAAGCCCATAACCCTTCCGGCGGCCGACACGCGCTTGCCAATAAGCCCGCGGACTTTCTTAATGGCAGCAGGCTTTGCTTTAGGCTTTGACGGATATGGATTAATACCCATCTCCCGAAGCTTTACTACCTTCTCAAGCCTCAATTTTCTAATCTCATTTAACCTTTTTTCTGCCATATCTATCTAGATTATAGCCTAACATCCGTAATATCCAAATAACATTTCGCATCAGCGCATCTCCGATTTAAAACGAACTCCGGTATCTTGATTAGACGCTGTAACAACGCCGATTATTCTCTCTGCTACGCTTAAACTAACACCATGTCTATCGGAAAACGCTCTTATTTCCGAGGCCAAATCACTCTCGTCAGCTTGCGGCTCAACCTCAATATCAACCTCTACCGGATTCTCATTACGAACAACTCCTTCTGAAAAACATTTTCTTTCTTCCATTTTAAACACCCCCTTTCAAAACCTAAAAAACCTCCCTAAGGGAGGTTTTTATATCCAAAGTCCACTTCTTTTACCATCTTTAATCTATTTTAAGTATCTCGTAAAAAAGTTTTCCGGCAGGAGCTTCTACCTCAACACTCTCTCCCACCTTTTTACCGACAAGAGCGCTTCCAAGCGGAGATTCGTGAGATATTTTCTTATTCATAGGATCCGCCTCCCACTCACCAACTATATCAAAAATCTGCTCTCCCGAATCCGTTTTTACCGTTACTTTAGTTCCAACGTCCACTTTATTGCTTCCGTTCGAATTGGTAGAAAGCACAGTGGCATGATCAACCACATGTTTTAGCTCATCAATTCTGCCGTCCAAAAACTCAAGTTCCTCTTTAGCCGAAATATAATCGCTGTTCTCAGACAAATCGCCCTCGTTCCTTGCACGCTCAAGCCTCTCGACTAATTTTGGCCTTTTTACATTAACCAATTCATCAAGCTCCGCTTTCAAGGATTCGTATCCGTCTTTTGTCACTTGTATCTGTTTAGTATTATTTTTCATAAAACTCATTAAAAAACTCCTTACTTTTCCTTAATTTAACTCCGAGAGATTATTTATCTTCCCTCAGAGTTCAAACAACGATCTTCTTGGTGAAAATCCCGAAGGAAATTAGTAAGGAGGCACTTTTGTTTATATTCTGAGGTTTCATAAACAAGTGATATTTTAAATTCTTATCAGCCAATTGTCAAGCCACNNCTACATTATAGGAAAAAACTTCACTTTTAACACATATCAGTTTAATATACGTCTAGAATATGAATAAAGTTATCTTTATCCTTTTTGGTTTATCTGGAGCATCAGGATTAATCTATCAAATAGTTTGGGCAAGGCTTCTGCTTCTGATATTTGGTAACACCACGCACTCAACAACCACAATAATTTCCATATTTATGGCAGGACTCGCAGCCGGCTCTCTAATATTCGGCGCCATCGCGGACAAAAACAAAAAGCTCATACTCCTCTGGGGTAGCATCGAAATTCTAATCGGCATAAGCGCTCTCTTTTTGCTGTTAACCCTCCCGTTTATTTCTCAAATATACAATACTCATAGTATTTTTCTAAAATACGTCATTACAGCCATCCTTATTTTTCCGGCAACGTTTTTTATGGGAGGCACGCTTCCCATTCTGATAAAACTCTTTGCCCACGGTAAAAACCCTTCTCAAGAAGTTTCAACCCTTTATTTCGTAAACACTCTTGGAGCATTTTTGGGTACAATTTTATCGGCTTTTGTTTTAATAGAAATCCTAGGCCTTAGCTTAACAGTACTTTTCGCAGCACTTATAAATATTACAATAGGCGCGCTATCCGTCACTTATTTTAAAAATAAAAAAATTATTTCTACAAAAACAAAATCCTATAAATCCAGAGCTTATACAACCACCATTTCAAATGGCCTTTTAATTTTAACTATTTTAGTTTTTTTTATTTCAGGAGCAATTTCTATGTCCTACGAAATAATTTGGACAAGGCTTCTGCTAACAAGCACAGGCACCTACACTTACGCATTTGCCACAATTCTGGCAATAATTTTAATCGGAGTAGCTCTTGGTTCCTTCACCTCTAAAATTCTTTTTAAGGCACAAAAAGACCCTGTCTTACTATTTGCTCTGACCGAAGTTGGAATAGGTATTTTCGCGGCTTTCTCAATAATTTCATTAAGCCTAGACATCCCGTTAGGCTTGTATCCAAGGCTTATTTTGGTACTTTTACCGGCATCGCTTTTATCGGGAGCTACTTTCCCAATAATCTCCGGACTATTTAAAAACCCGCACAATTTCGGGAAAAACCTCGGCGGTACTTACGCCGCAAATACGGCCGGATCTATCATAGGACCTCTTATTACGGGATTTATCCTCATACCATCTATTGGCACCACAAAAACAGCTCTCATTCTAAGCAGTACTAATATTCTCGCAGGAAGCGCGCTTCTTCTGCTTTTTTACAAAAAATTAACAAAATCGGCGCTTTTCATATCTCTTATTCCTACGTTTTTCATCTTCCTATATATAAACAAACCCCAAGCATTCATCGAAAAAAATTTAAAGGAAAAAATATCTTACTATCAAGAAAAAAACTGGTCCTTTAAATACCTGGAGGACGAGACCGCAAGTATCTTAGCTTTTAGCAGCCAATCCAATTCACCGGATGAAAAAGGCCTTATCATAGACGGAGTTCAAACAACAACGCTTACAATCCAAACCAAACTGCTTGCACACCTACCGCTTTTAATACACAAAAACCCCAAAGACATGCTCATAATTGCATTTGGTATGGGCACAACTTATCGCTCGGCGCTAGTTTACAATATAAATGTAGATGCGGTAGAGCTAGTACCCTCCGTCCCCAAAGTCTTTAGCATGTTTTATGAAGACGCCGAAAAAGTCCTTGCAAATCCAAAAGGGAATATAATCATAAACGACGGCAGAAACTACACCAAACTCACCAATAAAAAATACGACATTATCGTTGTTGATCCTCCCCCACCGATAAATGCAGCCGGAACAAGCGTGCTTTACTCAAAAGAATTCTATGAAGATTCGGCAAAAATCCTAAAAGAAGAAGGCATTCTTGTACAATGGTTCTGGTACGGCGCGCACGAGCAGGATTTTAAAATGCTTTTCTCTGCAATAAGAAGGGTATTCCCACACATTCTGGTAGCTGTATCCCCGGACGGAAGAGGTGTATTCTTCATAGGCTCTCAAGAAGAAATAATTCTTAAAAAAGATTTTCTTAATGAAAAACTCAACAACGAAATTCTTAAAGATCTAAACGAGTGGCAAAAATCACCCATTACCTTAGAAAGATTGCTCGAATTGTTCGTAGGAGATGAAAAAACAATCGATCGCTTTATAGCTGACACACCGCCCGTTACGGACAATCACCCAAAAACAGAATACTTCCTTATCCGCCACAAACTAAACCCCAGACCAAACATTTCTCCCGACTGGGTTCATCCAATCTCCCCCGAATTCGACCAAAAACACTCAATTGAAAGAAAGTGAACCAAACTTTTGATAGTTTGAACCCTATGATACAAGAATTTATAGAGATTATAAAGAGTCTGCCAGAGATATTTTCACCTCAACCAGCGCCAGCATTTGTGAAAGGATAAATTTATGGACTAGAACAATATTCAACTACCAAAAACAAAAACATAGAGGGGGGGCGTTATTTTAGATTTTGCATTTTCATCAAAACCAATTGGTTGTCTCATATACTAGACCCAATTTTGAAACAGTCTTGAATCAATTATCCGCCATTATGTTAATATAAAATCATGGAAGGTCTCTTTAGCTTGTATTGGTGGGGTTTTTATTTCCTGTCTTTTCTCGGAATAACTTTGAGCAACCTTCGAACTATTCACCAGAACTTCAAAATACTCAGGGTTACAGGCAACATCGGACTATTGACATTCATCATTTCAGTATTACTTACATATCTGAAATTCGGCATTCTCTCCACCTTTCTGTTATTAGGCTACCTTACTCTTACTGCGATATTTAAACAAAAATTTCTTTATGGGGAGCTTAAAGACAAGATTCCTCAACAATTTAAACCTTTTTATGATCAACTGATGCTAGGCAAGTCTCAGCTCGACGAACAAACAATTAGAAAGTCAATAGACAAGGAACTAAAAAAGAAAGTTTCAGAGTATATCGACTCGCTTTGATAGATGTTGCAAATGCCTCTCTCTTTCTTCTTTAAAGCTTTTTTCATCAAGTCCGTGTTTCGCAATCATATGAGACGCATACTGCGCTCCTAAGTAGATCGGTGTTATGACATAG
>DCTW01000007.1 GCA_002329465.1 Candidatus Woesebacteria bacterium UBA1430
CGAATATGTATCTGATCCTGTGCATTTTTTGTTAATATAAATTAAGGGGGTGAGTAAATTATGAAAAAAAAGGACTGGAGACTTTTGTCGCAAGTTTTAATTGGGGCATCGCTAATAGCAGTAATTCTATCGGCAATGGGCTTTATGGGCTCTGACATATGGCTTGCATCAACACAATGGCTGCTTGTCGCAGCTGTCATGGCTTTATTTGGTATCTATAGTCGTTTGAATTCATAAACTGCGGAATATTTTCGTTAAATATGCGGAAAAAAAATTGTTCAGTTCAAAAATGCCCTGTTTGTGGGTTTAAAATTGGCTCGGTAGCTGGCTCAAAAGACGCAATTTGCACCAATTGTGGCTTCAAAGACCCCTGTTGTGAATAACATGCTTTCAGTAAAGAACTTTGCTAAAATAAGTTTATGATTAAAAAAATTTTTTTCGTTGCTTTCTTGTTCCTACTTTTTTTCAGCAGCTTCACTGTGTCGGTTGATGCATCTATCATTAAGGTTACAAAAAATGGAAAAATTATATGGGGGGTTTTATCCTACGAAACCGATAGCCAAATAAAGATTAAAAATATAGCAAGTGTTTCAGATAAAAACGAAGCGAATGAAATTTATCTTAAAAACGAAGGTGATAAATTAACGCTTGAAGTAAACTCGGATAGTTCCGTCAAAAAAGCCGATATCACAAACTTTGAGGGAAATATACTTGAAATCGAAACCCACAAAAATCCTCAAAATATAATAATTTATGAAAAAGACGGAAGGTTTGTAATCAACCAGCAAAACTATCTGGCAACGACATCCCTTTCAATCATTCTTAATCCTCAAGATCAAACGCTTTCTGTCGGCACAAGCCGGGGCACAAGTAAAATAATTGTTCTTCCTCAAGAAGCGGTTTCAGGCTTAATAAGAGCCAATATCATCACCAATGCCAACAATTCAATTTTTTTGGATGAGAATGAAACTGGAAGGCTAGTCTATAAAATAAATGGCGAAAAAATAATCGAAATTTTTAATCTTTTGGAAATTAACGTTCCTGTTTTCGCCGAAGTATCGCCAACCGACGGAAAATTGGTCGATAAAATTGAACCAAAATGGTTTTCGGTTTTGGGATTTCTTTTTTCGTAAGTAATTAATTTTTAAAGGAGGTGATTTTTATGAACGTAACAGTTTACACAACAACAACCTGTCCTTATTGTAAAATGCTTAAAGAGTATTTTAATCAAAATTCGGTTCCGTTTATTGAAAAACTTGTCGATCAAGACGATCAGGCAAGACAGCAGATGATGTTGGATTCAGGAGGATTTCTTGGGGTTCCGTTTACAACAATAGAAAAAGAAGGTCTCCCCAAAGAAACAGTAGTTGGATTTGACAAAGCCAGATTAGATACTATCCTAGGTATTAATAATGATATTCATTAATTTCAAAACTTACAGTCAGGGTACGGGCAGAAACGCCACAAAACTTGCCGGTATTATTAAGCAAATTTCCGAAGAAACAGAAATCAAACTCATTCCGGTAGCGCAGGCCGTTGATATAAAAAGCATTGTTCAAGAAACAAAACTCGAGGTATGGGCACAGCACTCCGACCCTGTTGAGTTTGGGCCCCATACGGGGAAAATTCTTCCTCAGGGTTTAAACGAGGCGGGCGCCTTAGGAACATTTCTCAATCATTCAGAAAACAAATTCGATAGTTTCCACGATCTCAAAAAAGCAAATGCACTATGCCAAAAAAACGGCCTAAAAACACTTATTTTTGCATCAGATCTAAACGAAGCTAAAAGCATCATTTCTTTGCGTCCGGATTATTTCGCATACGAGCCGCCGGAATTAATCGGAAGCAAAGATCTCTCCGTTGCCACCCAAAACCCCGATATTATTACAAAAGCTGCTATTCTTTCCCAAAAAACCAAAACTCCTTTAATTGTAGGAGCCGGAATCCATAATAAGCTGGATATTCAAGTAAGTCTTAAACTTGGTGCGGATGGCTTTGCTGTTTCATCTGATATTCTAAAAGCAACAAATCCAAAAAAAGAATTATTAGAGTTACTGGAGGGTTACAAATGAAAATATATATAGCGTCAGATCATGGAGGTTACTACCTCAAAGAAGAGCTTAAAAACTATTTGTCTTCAAAAGGTTACTCTGTCACCGACATGGGAAATTCAAAATTTGATAAAAACGACGACTACACAGATTTTATTTTTCCTCTTTCCGAAAAAGTCGCAAAAGACAAAGATTCTATGGGTATTGTTTTAGGAAGATCCGGGAACGGCGAGGCAATCGCAGCCAATAAAGTTAAGGGAATAAGGGCAGCGCTTTGTCTAAGCGAACGTCATGCCAAAAAAGCTCGCGACAATAACAATGCAAACACTCTTTGTCTGGGTGCAGACTTTATTTCTCCCACTACGGCCAAAAAAATTGTTGACACTTTTATAAAAACACGATTTTCAAGAGCAAAAAGGCACAATAGAAGAGTTTCCAAAATAAAAAAATATGAATCCGCCCACTTTAAATAGTCTTAATTTTGAGGCTAAAAAAGTTATTCTTAGACTCGATCTGGATGTTGAGTTAAACAGTCAAGAATTGGAAAAAATACCGCGCCTTCAAAATTCTCTTCCTACAATTTCTGCAATATTTTCAAAAGCAGAAAAAATTCTTCTAATAGGTCACGCTGGAAGGCCTGAAGGCAAGTTTGTCTCAGAATTAAGTTTAAAACCATTAATTTCTTTTTTTGAAATGAACATGGGTAGTACTAAATTTATAGAATTCAATCCTGAGCCGCAAAATCTCGAGTCTGCAAAAAATGAGTTTTTAAATTCACAAAACAAGCTTTATTTATTGGAAAATCTTAGATTTTGGATAGAGGAGGAAAAAAATAGTCTGGAATTTGCTCAACAACTTGCTGATTTTGGTAACGTTTATGTAAACGATTCTTTTGCATCAAGTCACAGGAGCCATGCTTCGACCAACGCACTCCCGAAGTTGATTAGAAATAAAGGCGGCTTATGCGCCATCGGAATTAGATTTGAAAAAGAGCTTGCCAATCTTGATAAAGCAATCACAAATCCCAAAAGGCCCGTAGTTTCAATAATAAGTGGAGTAAAAAAAGACAAACTCAAACACCTCGAAGGAATCAAAAAAATCTCCGACAAAGTGCTTGTTGCGGGCAGATTGCCGGAATATTTTGAGCAACAGCCGGACGACAAGTTAATTGTTGGAAAGCTCATCCCCGACAAAGAAGATCTTACAGTTCATTCTATAGAACTTTTCGAAAACGAAATTAGCAATGCAGGAACGATTATTGTATCAGGTCCTATGGGTAAGTTCGAAGACAATGGCCACAGATTGGCAACGGAAAGAATTCTTAATTCTATAGCCAAAAACATAACGGCATTCAAGTTAGCGGGCGGGGGAGATACTCAATGTGCTCTGGACATGTTTGGTTTAAGCGACAAATTTAATTGGATCAGTAGTGGTGGGGGTGCTATGCTTACATATCTTTCAACAGGCACTTTACCGGGCATTGAAGCGTTGGTAAACTAAAATAATGGTTAAAGTAGGAATAAACGGTTTTGGAAGAATTGGAAGAATTTCTTTAAGAATTGCCCTTACAAAGGAGAAAGAAAACGTTTCGGTTTGTGCAATAAACACTTCAGGATCAATGGAGGTTGAGGGTTGGGCGCATTTATTAAGCTACGACACAATGTATCGCCAATTTGAAAAAGAAGTTGTTGCTGAAAAGACAAAAAACGCCAAAGAAGCAACAGACGAAGATCCTCTAATCGGCTATATTAAAATTAAAGACGAAGATATTAAAATACCCATCCTTGCACAAAGAGATCCTTCAAAAATTCCCTGGAAAAACTACGGGGTAGATGTGGTTATAGAATCAACCGGTGTTTTCCGTACCGAAGAAGACGCCAAAAAACACGCTCTCGGAGGAGCCAAAAGGGTAGTAATTTCAGCGCCAAGTAAAGGCGGCAATGTCGGAACCTATGTGTTAGGCGTAAACGAATATAAAGGCGACGCGGTTGTTTTAAACAACGCAAGCTGTACAACAAACTGTGTTGCACCGGTAGCGGCAGTTATGCAAGCCAAATTTGGTATAGAAAAAGCAGTCATGACAACAATCCACAGCTACACCGACGACCAAAATCTTCAAGATAATTCAAATAAAGATCTCCGCCGCGCACGCGCAGCCGCAGAAAACATAATCCCAACGTCAACAGGGGCAGCAATCGCAACAACCGAAACAATACCGGAGCTCGAAGGGCTTTTCGATGGCACCGCGCTTCGGGTTCCTACGGCAACAGGTTCAATTACCGATTTTACCCTTCTTCTTAAAAAAAATACAACCAAAGAAGAAGTAAACAAAACTTTTATAGAGGCATCTCAAAACCCGCTTTATAAAAACATTTTGGGGGTAACAGAGAAACCGCTTGTTTCCTCAGACATTATAGGAAGAAGCGAGTCGGCTATTGTAGATTTATCTCTAACACAAGTAGTAGCAGGCAATCTGGTTAAAATTTTTGCCTGGTATGACAACGAGTGGGGTTACGCAACAAGGCTTATAGAACAAGTAATTCGTGTCGGAAATACGCTCGAATCTCAAGTCGCACCCACAGATCCAATAACCCTTTCTTTCCAGAAAAATAGCTAATTCAGTGTCAATGGAAATCATCCCGGCAGTTTTGACCTCAGATCCAAGCGAACTTAAATATTTAATAGATTTAGCTGAAGGCAATGTTAAAAAAGTGCAAATAGACATAATCGACGGGATTTTTGAAAAAAACAAAACCATTAATCCCGAAAGCCTCAAATATTTAGAAACAAGCATTTTGTTCGATATCCAATTGATGGTAAAAGAACCGATTTCTTGGACAGAAAGATGTGTCCTGGCAAACACGGACAGAATAATTGGTCACATCGAATTAATGTCAGACCAGCTTGAATTTGCAGAAAAAGTCCAAAGCCTAGGCCTAAAAATAGGTTTGGGTTTGGACCTGGATACGCCGGTAGAAAAAATATATCCTCGTTTAATTAATGATATAGATGTAATTTTGCTTATGTCCACAAAAGCGGGTTTTGGTGGACAGAAATTTCAAGAAAAAGTGTTTGAAAAAATTAAAAAACTAAACAAAATTCGAGAAAACGACCAATCGCCATTCAAAATTTGCGTCGATGGGGGAATAACAAAAGACCAAGCCCCCAAGCTTCAAGAGCTAAAAGTAGACGAAATTGCAGTAGGAAGGCGTCTGCTCAACGAAAATATTACCGATGAACTTAAAAGCTTCCAAAAGCTTATTTCTTAATGCTAAGTGTATAATTTATTTATGATCGAAGACCCAAAAAAAATTCCCGGCAAAAAATCCGTAAAGCTTACAAGGGGAATAATTAAAAATATCGCTTTTTTTGGAGACGCAAATGTATCTAAAACGGATTCGGTATATAAAGACGCTTTTGATATAGCAAAAATTCTTGCTTCGAAAGGATTTACGATCGTAAACGGCGGCGGCCCTGGAGTAATGGACGCATCAACGCAAGGAGCCAAGGCGGCTGGTGGAGAAACAATTTCTGTTACTTTCTACCCAAAAGATGCACCGGGTTTTGAAGGAAAATACTTAGGGAACATAACGGATAAAGAAGTAGTTACAAGCAATTATATTGAAAGAATGTTTAAACTCATAGAGCACGCCGACATGTTTATAGTTTTTAAAGGCGGGAGCGGTACTGTTAGTGAATTTGGAACGGCTTGGGTATTGGCAAATATTTATTATGGGCACCATAAGCCATTTATTCTATACGGAGAATTTTGGATTGAAATAATAGATGTGCTGAGAAAAAATCTAAATATAGATAAACAGGAAATGTCTGTTTTTGAAATAGCGGCTAAAAAAGAAGACGTTTGTGCTATTATCGAAAAATTCGAAAACAAGCTTCAAAAAATGCACTCAAAAAAATACACGGAGGGAAAACGCTACACCAACAATGGCAAATAATAAAAAGCCCGACTTAGAAAAAATATCTCAAAAAATCAGGATTGATATAATTAAAATGATCTCCAAAGCAGGCTCGGGTCATCCGGCTGGATCTCTAGGTATGGTGGAGGTTTTTGTCACGCTTTATTTTGATATTCTTAATCACGATCCTAAAAACCCCGATTGGCCGATGCGCGATAGGCTCATTTTATCAAACGGACATATATGTCCGGTTCTTTACGCTTGCTTGGCACATAGCGGGTATTTCTCCCCCAAACAGCTCTCTTCACTTAGAAAGTTCGGATCCCCTCTGCAGGGTCATCCCGAAAGAACCAAACTTTCTGGAGTAGAAACAACATCTGGCCCTCTGGGTAGTGGTCTTGCCCAAGCGGCAGGCATAGCCTTGGCTGCTAAGATGGACGGAATGCGTTTTCGTGTTTTTGCCATTACAAGCGACGGCGAACACAACGAAGGCAACCATTGGGAAGCAATAATGTTTGCATCTAAATATCGCCTTACAAACCTTACCCAAATTATCGACAGAAATAAAATCCAGCTTAGCGGCAACACAAAAGATATTATGCCAATAGAGCCTTTTGTCGAAAAATACAAAAGTTTCAATTGGCACGTAATTGAGATTAACGGCCACGATATTAATGAGATTAAAGATGCGATTTCACAAGCACGGAATGAATATCAAGCTCCGACAGCAATCATTGCGAACACAATCCCCGGAAAAGGCGTAAGTTTTATGGAAAATCGTTACGAATGGCACGGAAAAGCGCCCAATAAAAGCGAAACCGCAAAAGCGCTAAAAGAATTAATCTCGCATGATAAATAAAACAATTAAATTATCAAAAAAACTAAATTCCTGTCGCGATGCTTTTGGTAAAGCTTTGGTTGAAGCAGGGGAGAAGGATCAAAACGTCGTTGTCCTTACAGCAGATTTAGAAGAGTCAACCCGTGTTCAGTATTTCAAAGATCGTTTTCCCGACCGCTTTTTTGATGTCGGTGTTTCCGAACAGGCACTTGCAACCATAGCATCAGGATTGGCAAATTACGGAAAAATTCCGGTTATAACCAGTTTCGCAACCTTTTCTCCGGGAAGAAATTGGGAGCAGATAAGAACAACAATTTGTATTAATAAAGTGCCCGTAAAAATAGTCTCAACACACGCAGGTATAAACGTAGGCGAAGACGGAGCCACCCATCAGGCGCTTGAAGACCTGGCTCTTATGCGAGTGCTTCCAAATATGCTTATCATATCCCCCTCAGACGCAGAAGAAACTCAAAAAGCAATCCGTGCGGCATTAAAGACCAAAACGCCAGTTTACATCCGTCTCCCAAGATACGAAACCAAAATGTACACCACACCAAAGACTCCGTTTGAAATAGGTAAGGCGCTTTACTTGTGGCAAGGCAAGGATCCCAAAGTGGCAATCATGGCAACGGGCCCCTGCGCAGTCAAAGCTCTTAAAGCTGCCCAAACTCTTTCAAAAAACGGCATCGAAAGTCTGGTTTTAAATAACCACACAATTAAGCCGATCGATCAAGAAGCAATAGTAAATGCGGCAAAACTTACAGGCTGCGTTGTTACAATCGAAGACCATCAAATTAAAGGAGGCTTTGGCTCGGCAGTTGCTGAAACGCTGTCGGAATTATTCCCTGTACCAATAGAATTTATCGGAATCAACGACAGTTTTGGTGAATCCGGAAAACCAAAAGAGCTTCTCACAAAATTCGGCCTTACAACTGAAAACATAGTTGAAAAAGCTCTAAAAGTAATAAAAAGAAAAATGATCTAACACCTACATCTGCCCCTCAAGATTTTGTTCTACCGGCACCTGTTCCTCCTGAAGTTCCTCGGGCTCAGACGTATAGGCTTCCTTACACTCAATAAACTCAGGTGTTTCTGTAAAGCCGCACTCGCCATTGGCCTGTCTTTCGCAGACCGCCGAATCATAGCAAATATAATAATTTTTATATTCGCAACTGGAAGAAATTTGAGCGCCCTTTTCTATACAAAGTTCACCATTGCATCCCGAAACAACACAGTCGCGGTTATCAGCTAAAGTGTTTTTTCCTGAGTCAACAAATCTAATTGTTGAAATTATATCTTCGATTTGAGCCAAATTTTGGCTCTCTGTATTGGTGTAGTAGAAAATCTCAGCGTAAACTTCTTGATCTCCCGGCTTTTTAATTAAATATTTTATAAAAGAAACGTCATATTCGCTTCCCTCAAGTTTTATTCCGCTATACCCTGCAATCTCGCCTGAAGAAACGCCCATATTTTCGTCCAAATAAGCAGGCCTGGTGCTTTGAAGAAATATTGAAATTCTTGCCTCATCATTCTCACTGCCTGATAAGCCTTTAACTAAATCAAATGAATAAGATCCACCATCTCCATTTCCGTCGGGAGCAACCTCAACCCACTCGTTCGGATGCTCGATTACAAATCCAAAATAATCATTGCTGTATTTAACCCATCCGGAAGTGTCAACATCTTCTTCGCCCGTAGACCTTAAAGAAGTGTCTGAATAAAGCCCCGTTAGATAGTTGTAAATCAAATAGCCAGTAGCTCCCAAAAAAAGAGCGGCCACAAAACCAAAAAGAATAATTGCAGCATAAACAACTAAGCCTCGTTTTTTACCCTCTTTATCCTTCTGTTTTGATACAAACACCCCATTCTCTTTGGGCATAAATTAATTATTACATTTTTTTTCAAACCCCACAACCTTGACTGTTTTGAAACTTGTAAGTAAGATAAAATTAACGAAATGAAGTATCTACTGCCCGTCTTTTTAATAATTGCTCTCTTTTTTCCCGCCCTATCCAAAGCCAGTGGTTTTTATCTGGAATCAATAGGTGACCTGGCTGTTGAAGGAGGCGGTCATACTCATTACTGGTATACAGGTTCGGAAGTCACTTTAAGAGGTGTTGCCCCGGCTAATTCAAGTGTAACTGTTGAAATAGACGGTACTGCCGAGTTGGTAACCGCTTCTTCCTCTGGCAGCTGGTCTTATACAACAAGTCTTGCCGAAGGCGATCATGGCATTGTGCTTTCTACACCCTCGGTAGAACCCTATTCGTTTACTCTTACAATAGGCGATATGCCTGAAGAAGTTGGTGCAATATCCAAGCCGGATACTCCGCCGGCTGGCAACATAACACCAACCCTTTTGGGCTTGATTATTGGTACAGGACTTCTTTTTACCCCTCTTTTGGTTGGCAAAGTCTTTATAAAATAATCTATGTCTCAAAAAACGCTTTCGGAAATAGCCGACAAACTGGTTCTTTCTCCAAAGGGTATTTTGGCGGCAGACGAATCAGAAGGCACAATTAAAAAACGCTTCGATGATATCGGTATAGAATCAAACATTGAAAATAGGCGTAACTACAGAGAAATGCTTTTTACCACCCCTGAAATTGAAAAATACATAAGCGGGGTTATACTTTTTGACGAAACAGTCTGGCAAAAAATAAACAAAGTAGTTTTAATCCCAGACTATCTATCTCAACGAGGAATCCTGCCGGGAATAAAAGTAGACGAAGGCAAAGAGCCTTTTTCAGATTCTCCCAACGAGTTCGTTACAAAAGGATTGGACGGTTTGTCCGTCAAGTTGCCAAAATATGTAAAGGCTGGATGTGTTTTTACAAAATGGCGTGCTGTCGCCCCAATAGGAAACGGCATTCCGACCAATGAAGCTATTCAAATAAACGCCGAAAATTTAGCCGAATTTGCGTTAATGTCTCAATCGCACAAATTAGTGCCCATTGTCGAGCCCGAAGTTCTTATGGATGGAAATCATTCAATAGAAAAATGCGAAGAAGTAAGCACAAAATTTTTATCTAGTGTTTTTTCAAACCTTAAAAAAAAGAAAGTCAATCTTAAAGGAATTCTTTTGAAAACAAATATGGTTGTCCAAGGAAAAGATCTGGGGGATGCGGACGCAAACTTGGTGGCAATAAAAACGCTAAGCGTACTTAAAAAATGCATACCAGAAGAAGTTCCCGGAATTGTCTTTCTTTCAGGTGGATTAAGCCCGGAAACTGCAACTCTTTATCTTAACGAGATAAACAAAAACAAAAATCTGCCCTGGCGGCTTAGCTTTTCTTTCGGCCGAGCACTTCAAAAACCAGCGCTTTCTGCCTGGTCGGGAGATCCCAAAAATGTTGTTTTAGCACAAAACAAATTTAAAAAACGTGCCATGTTAAACTCTCTTGCAACACAAGGGTTATACCGGACGGAAATGGAAAAAGAATAAAAATGGAGAACAATCTGAACCTTCTGTCGATAGGAGACGCTTCTTTGGATGTTTTTATTACACCAACGGAAACGGAAACCTACTGCAAAATCGACGATAAAGAATGCTTAATTTGTTTTAGCTATGGCGATAAAATCCCCGCCAAAGATTTGGAATTTAGTATAGGCGGAAATGCGGCAAATAACGCAGTGGGAGCAAGAAGGTTGGGCATCAATTCTTCCGCTATTATCACGCTCGGAAGCGACGATATAGGAAATCAAATAATCGAAAAACTCAAAAAAGAAAACGTAGATACGCGCTTTGTATTTCAAAAAGAAGGAATTCAATCAAATTATTCAACAATCATAAATTACCTAGGCGAGCGCACAATCTTTACTTTTAAAGATGATTTTGACTACTCCTTGCCGGAACTACCCCACGTCGCCTGGGTTTATTTAACCTCAATGGGAAATTCCTTCCGCCCGGCATATGCTCAAATCGCAAGTTTTATTAGGGAAAATCCCGATATCAAGTTAGCATTTAACCCGGGATCAAGGCAGCTCAGAGCAGTTAAAGATTTGGATGAAATTTTGTCGCTCAGCCACATTATATATATAAATAGAAAAGAGGCGGAAATAATTACAAATTTCGAAGATTCTCACGGCCGGGAAAAAGACTTGCTCCAATCCGTTGTAGAAAAAGGTCCCAAAACAGCCATTATTACAGACGGCGGAAACGGCTCTTTTGCTTTTGACGGATCGTCTTTCTTTAAAGCACAAGTCATGCCGATAGATGCATATGAAAGAACTGGAGCAGGGGATAGCTTTGGAGCCGGTTGTCTAGCAGCATTGATTAAAGGAAAACCACTAAGCGATGCGCTTTTGTGGGGTACGCTTAATTCTGCATCTGTCATTGGTTTCGTCGGTTCTCAAAAAGGTCTCTTAAGAGAAAACGAAATGCCCAAGTGGATAGAAAGAGCAAAATCGTGTAATCTTAAAGTTGAGCAATTTTAAGCTCTTTTAAGTTATGAAAATTTTTGTATCTAGAAAAATACCGGGAAATTCGCTTGACCCTCTTTTAAACTCCGAACACGAGGTTTTGGTATCGGAGTTTGACCGTCCGCTTAGTGCTGAGGAATTTTTAGAAAGAGCAAAAGGATCAGATGCAATAATTACGCTGCTTACAGACAAGATTGATAAAGATGTAATCGACGCAATCGGTCCGCAGTTAAAAATAATAAGCAACTACGCAGTCGGCTTTGACAATATAAGTTTAGACGATGCGACAGAAAAGGGTGTGGTTGTAACAAACACCCCATCAGACGAAGTAAACGAAGCTGTAGCAGAGCATACCTGGGCGCTTATTCTTTCTTTGGCGCGAAGGATTGTCGAAGCCGATGAATCAACAAGAAGAGGCTCCTACAGAGGTTGGGAGCCCGGAATTTTTTTGGGATCAAGTTTGGTTGGAAAGACGCTGGGTATAGTAGGCCTTGGAAGAATAGGCCTAATGGTGGCCCGACGAGCAAAAGGCTTTAATATGCATGTTCTTTATAACAAACGAAGCCGGGACGAAAAAGCCGAAAACGAATACGCCGTTGAATTTAAAGATCTGGACTCTCTTTTGGCGGAATCAGACGTTGTAAGCCTTCATGTTCCTTTAACGGATGAAACCCGTCACATGATGAACAAAAACACGTTTTATAAAATGAAAAAAGGCGCAATTCTTGTAAATACGGCACGCGGACCAATCATTCATGAAAGAGAATTAGTAGAGGCAATAAGACAAGGTCAAATTGGAGCAGCAGGGCTTGATGTTTTTGACAACGAGCCAAACATCAACCCAGAGCTGATAGCCATGGAGAACGTAATACTAACGCCGCATATTGCATCAGCTACCAGGGAAGCCAGAAATAAAATGGGAGCTCAAGCGCTGCAGGCGGTTTTTGACTTATTTGAAGGCAAAAAGCCCGAAAATTTAGTAAACGAAATGGTTTGGGAAAAACGCCGTACTTAAAATTAATTCACTTCTTAAAATAGCTTTTATGAAAATAATCAAAAAAGAAGAAGACGTATCCAAAAAAGAAAGCGCTTCCCCAAAAAAGAAAAAGCAAAAAAAGAACCCCTGGGGGAAAAAAGAAAGATTTGTTATTATCGGAATACTTTTTCTAACAGCGTTTTCATCGGCTATTTTGGCAGTATCGGCAAGAAGCTGGAAACTACCCGGATTTCCAAAACTCAAAGCACCGTCGTTTGAACTTGAAAAAACCTACGTCTATGAAAAAGATATAATCAAAAAATCAGATGAAAATATCGAAAAAATTAAAGAAATCTTTAAAAAAGAAACAAGCAACCTCTCTGGAGTATATGCCTTTGAGGTGGTACTTCTTGATACAAACGTTGTTTTTGGTGTAAACGAACAAACAAAACTCCAAGCAGCCTCGCTAATTAAGTTACCCGTTATGGCTCTTTTATATGAAAAAGCGCAAGCCGGTAGCCTGGATTTGGATAATACTTACACGCTTAAAAATTCAGATAAAAAAGCAGGATCCGGAAGCCTATATTCTAAGCCTGAAGGAACAAAAATAACATATAGGAATTTAGCTCAAT
The DNA here is from genome assembly GCA_002329465.1 of Candidatus Woesebacteria bacterium UBA1430. Lineage (GTDB taxonomy): Bacteria > Patescibacteriota > Microgenomatia > UBA8517 > UBA8517 > UBA1430. The sequence goes on from DCTW01000007.1 coordinate 12,837, forward strand.
TAATGGGTAAAGAATCCGACAACACGGCATTTGCTATAGCGGTAGATATCCTTGGCGAAGAAGAAATAGAAAGCTTTATAAAAAGAGTCGGTATGTATGAGACTAGTCTAAGTGAAAATACCACAACCTCCTATGATATCGGCATTTTTTTTAAAAAGCTCTGGAGCGGGGATATTGTGAATCATCAATATAAGGAAGAATTATTAAATTCTCTAACAGATACAATCTACGAAGACTATTTGCCAAAAGGTATTTCTGAAGAAATTGATGTTTCCCACAAATACGGCCGGGAATTCCATGTGTTAAACGATGCCGGAATCGTCAGAAGTGAGCCCCCATTTGTTTTGGTTTTAATGAGCGAAGGAATCATTGAATCCGAAGCTGAAAAAATCTTCCCAATATTATCAAGAAAGCTTTATCAAGAAATTTTATCCCTTTATAAAATTTGAGGTCCATTTTCACCCTCTTTTTTTTCAATAAAAAAGGTTGGGCTGCAGTGTTTGGTTGGTTTGTTCTCTTGCAAAAACCATTCTGAAATAGTAGGACATCCGGCACACGGCAAAGTCCCTAGGGTTTTACATATCTCAAGCCGCACAAGCCCGTTTGGTACCCTCCAATCCACACTTTCCCTGCCGGAGAGCAGATGAGTCATAATTTTATTCCATATCGGTGAAGCGCCGGTTACACCCGAAGCAACACTGCTCATTGGAGAGTTGTCGTTATTTCCCACCCAGGTAGCCACAAGGTAGTCTTGATTAAATCCAATAGCGAGATTGTCTCTCAGATTATTGCTGGTTCCGGTTTTTACGGCCACTTCAGGATGATTTGGTATTACAAGCATGCTGTTTATCCCAAAAGCAGGAGCTCTTGCAGAGTTATCTCGTAAGATATCAATAAGCATAAACGCAATTCTTTCGTCAAGCACTTTAATAAAACCGCATTTCTCCTCCGAGCCCTCCTTTGCGCTAACTTCTGCAAGAAATTGTTTGCAGCCTTTAGAATATATAATTTTTCCCTCGGCATCATATATTTTCTCTATGGAGCTTAAACTTGGGCGCATTCCATAATTTGCAACCGTTGCGTAAGCAGTCGCAAGTTCGATAATTCGCACATCACCACCGCCCAAAGTTAAAGATAATCCATAGTCCGATGCATCTTTCCAAGTTGAAATCCCCATTTTTTTTCCCAGCTCCACCATTTTATCAACGCCGTATGAAGCAAGCGTTCTTACGGCCGGCACATTCCTTGACTCAGCAAAAGCACTTCTTAAACTAATATTCCCCCGGAATTTTCCGTCATAATTTTTAGGAGAATAAGGGTCGGTCCCTGCAACATGGAAAGTTATTGGTGAATCTTTTAACAAAGAAGCGGGAGTATATCCGTTTTCAAGAGCATACGCATAATTTATAAGTTTTATCGAACTGCCCGGTTGCCTAAGCCTTAAAAGTACGTTTACGTTTCCATCCATTTCTGTATCAAAGTAATCCTTAGACCCGACCATCGCCAAAATGTCACCGTTTTTGGGATTAAGAACAATAGCAGCCCCATTTGATACGTTTAAGTGTCGTATCGATTCTACTTCATTTTTTACTATTTCCTCTATCCTTTTTTGGAGCTTATAGTCAAGCGTTGTTACGATTTTAAGTCCGCCCTTAAGAACCATCGATTCGCCATATTTGTTAACCAGTTGATCTTTTACATACATAACAAAATGAGGTGCTTTTATCTCGGTTTTGTTTTTTGAAAATACAATTTTTTCCCCCTTAGCCTTTTCTGCCTCCTCAAAAGCAATAAATTCGTTCGAAACCATAAGGTCAATCACTTCGTTTTGCCTTTGAATCGAAAGCTCGGGATTATTTCCAAAAGGGGAAAGCAGCGTAGGGCTTTTGGGCAATCCCGCCAAAAGCGCCGCCTCTGAAAGCGTAAGCTCGGAAACGTCCTTATCAAAATAAACTCTTGACGCTTCTTTAATCCCGTAAATACTGCCTCCATATGGAACCTCGTTTAGATACATTTCCAAAATTTCATCTTTTGAATATTTTCTCTCGACATCTATGGCAAGCAAAATCTCTCGCACCTTTCTTTTTAAGGTTTTCTCTGGTGTAAGCAAGGCATTCTTTACAAGCTGCTGTGTAATAGTCGAGCCACCCGTAACCTTTCCTTCATCTAGATAAATACCCAAAGCACGGGTTATACCCTTTACAGAAAAACCGCGGTGCGAATAAAAATTAGCATCCTCGGCAGCTAGAGTTGCAAGTTTTACGTTAAGCGGTATTTCGGTTAGCTTTACCCTGCTTCTGTTTTTATCTTTATACATTTGATATAAAAGCACGCCATTTCTGTCGTAAATTTTGGTCGAGAGTTCAACATCCCGTTGTGTAAGATCCTCGGCCCTTGGAAGATTGTGAAACAAAAAAGCCCACAAACCAAAAAAAACAAATACCAAAGAAAAATACAAAAAAGTTATCAAAAAAAGCAGTCTTTGAATGCCGCAAGACAAGATTACCCTCGGTAAAATAAAAAACGCCGAAAAAATTTTTTGCAACAGAAACAAAGCCAAATAAATTGTTTTATAAACAGGTTTTCCAATAAAGACAAGGATGTGCGCTGGTTTTGAAGTCATACCCTATATTATATCAATCACGACAGCTATTTTGGAGTAGGAATTTAAACGAATTGAACACAAAAATATGTCTATAGTTGTAGAATATGGACTACTTTAGCGGATAACTAACATTTACGCGATTCATCGGAAAAGGGCACGTCAGACATATCATCGTGCCAAGAGGATCATGTATTACCAAATGATTTTGCATTTCAATATTTTCAGGCGGAGTATCGGAAGAAGCAAGCGTTTGATTTATTCTATCTACTTGAACATCCTGTCTAGTAGCCAGATTTTTCGTTGGCAAATTATCTTCAAGAAAATATTCAAATCTTTTTGGACAATCAGCAGATTCGTTTTCGGGCAATCCGCCGCTATCGGCACACACGCTAAGCCCGACAACTTCATTTGGCTTTGTCGGCCAACCGTGCCCTTTATCCGAAGAATTATAAAATCCTTCTTCTGCTTTATCCAATACCTCTTTCATTATTCTGTTCCAAATAGGAGAGGCTCCGGATACGCCCGAAACAGCACCGCTCATAGATGTATAGTCGTTGTTTCCCACCCAGGTTAAAACCAAAGCGTGTGATGTGTATCCGACAGTCCAGTTGTCTCGAAGATCGTTAGTTGTCCCCGTTTTTACCGAAACCTCGGGATGGCCGCTTACATTAAGATACGAAGAAGCGCCAAAAGCAAAAGAACGGGCATTGTTATCATGAAGGATATGGGAAATTATAAATGCAACACCAGAATTAAGAACCCGCACGCCCTCGGGCTCGTCTCTATCATATTCAAAAAGTACTTTTCCTTTCCAATCCTCAACTTTAAGGATAGAAACAAGATCTTGTTTTATGCCTTGGTTTGCGAGCACTCCAAATGCAACGGCCATGTCATAAGGCATCACCTCTCCTCCGCCTAAGGTTAGAGACAGCCCATAATTTTCTGGATCTTTAAAAGTGGTTATGCCCATCTGTGTCGCAAAATCAATAAAATTCTCTAAACCGTTAAGCGCAAGCACCCTGACGGCAGGAATGTTATAGGAATTTCCAAGCGCGAATCTTGCTTGTGTAGCACCGTGAAATTGCCCGTCATAATTTGAAGGACAATAAGGTTTCTGTCCTGCCACTAAAAAACAAGTAGGAACATCTGCAAGCGGCGTGCTGGCAGTTATCTTACCGTCTCGTATGGCCAGTGCATAATTTAAGGGTTTTATCGAACTTCCGGGTTGTCTTTTTGCGAAAATAATATTTACCTTGCCGTCTTCATCCTCCGCGTTATAATTTTTTGAGCCAACCATAGCAAGTATTTCACCGCTTTTGGGTCTTGTTACCAATGCGGCTCCATTACCGACATCTTGATTTTTGAGTTTTTCAACCTCATCGAGCACGATCTCCTGTGCATACTCTTGTAGCTCAAGATCAAGAGTGGTTGTTACACGAAGCCCCCCCTTCTCGACAACGTTGTCGCCATATTCTTTTGCCAGTACTTCTTTAACCCAAAGCGCAAAATGCGCAGCCTTAAGATCTTTCGCTTCAGCATACTTAAGCTCCTCACCAAGAGCTTGTTCCGCTTCTTCCTCAGTAATATATTTATCTTCTACCATCCTTTTCAAAACAAGAGCTTGTCGCTCTTTTGCATATTCGGGATGGGCTCCAAAAGGAGAGTAAAGAGTTGGTGCCGCAGTTAGTCCTGCTAAAAGCGAAGACTCAGCCAAGGTCAAATCGTCTGCATTTTTGCCGAAATAAAGCTCGGATGCAGACCCGATACCGTAAGCCGTTGATCCATAAGGGATCTGGTTTAAATACATCTCCAATATCTTATCTTTAGGATATCTAAGCTCAACGAGTACGGCCAAAACAAACTCACGGACCTTTCGCTTAATTGTTCGCTCTGGCGTTAGAAGAGAATTTTTTACCAGCTGTTGCGTAAGAGTGGACCCGCCCTCAAGCTTCTTCCTAAAAATAGTTTTGTACAAAGCCCTGCTCATCCCGCTAATCGAAAACCCGGGGTGTTTATAAAAGTCTTTGTCCTCAATGGCTATCGTGGCCTTTTTAACATGATCGGGAATTCTCTCAAGAGGTATTGGATTTCTTCTTTGATCGGTATATATTTCATAAATTAATTTCCCTTTTCTGTCATAAAGCTTAGTGGAAATAGCTTGGTCCTTAGAAATATCACCGGGGAAGGGTATTCCCCAAAAAAACCACAAACCGACAATAAAAAAAATAAAAGTTACCCCTGCAATAACTTTTTTCTTTTTTGTAAGACTAATTTTTAACAAGCGTTTGTTTTTCTCAAACTGTTTGCCTTGACGCTTTTTGCGCTTCGGATCGGATTTTGTCATGAAGAAATTATACCTCAAGCTGGTCTATTCGTGTAATAATTGTTAATATATAAGTTAAGTTCAATGAATACACTAACCTCAAAACCCTGGTGGAATTATCTGCAAAACGATATTAAAGATCTGCTTGGTGAATCCTTTCTCCTTCTTGAAAAATCCAAAACGTGGAGAAAAAAGTTTCATGACTATTCGTTTGTAGTGTTTCCCGCATCCAAAGCCTATGAGGGATTTCTGAAAAAATTACTTCTGGACACGGGTCTTATCTCGGAAAAAGATTATTACGGCAAGCATTTTCGCATAGGAAAATCTCTTAATCCGAGTCTGGATGTTAAGTATCGAGATGAAAGCTGGGTATACGACAGCCTTGCTGATTTTTGCAAAAGCGAAGAGTTGCCAAAAAAATTATGGAAAACATGGAAAACGGCAAGGAATTTAGTCTTTCACTGGTTTCCGAACGAGGTAAATGCAATTACACTGCCCGAGGCCGAAGACAGAGTAAGGCTAGTAATAGAATCAATCGATTTAGTCTATACGGAATGTGGTGTAAAATTAAATAAATGAAGCTTGATAAATTCAAACACACAATAGCCCTTTACGCATTCCTGCTTGTTGTTTGGGGTTTTTATAGGCTTCTTTTCCAATTCCCCGAAGAAATTGAAATTCTAATAATTAAACCGCTTGTTTGGCTCGTACCCACATTCTACTTAGTTAAAAAAGAAAAAGAAAATATCCAAAGCTTAGGTGTTACTACCAAAAATCTATTTCCGACGCTTTATTTTGCAATTTTTTTGGGCGCGGTTTTTTTAATGGAAGGCTTGTTTGTTAACTACCTTAAACACGGGGCTTTTTCTTTTGGAGCAAACATAGGCAGCATTCCTGTTCTTGGAGCTGTTTTTCTATCTTTCGCGACAGCTCTCTCAGAAGAAATTACATTTAGGGGCTTTATATTTACACGCATTTGGCAGAATCTTAAATCCGAGTGGACCGCAAATATTCTCACCAGTGTAGGATGGACGCTAATACATCTTCCGATAGCAGTACTCGATTGGAAACTTGGATTGTCAGAACTTCTTACATACTCTTTGTTAGTAATGTTTTTTTCTTTAGGGGCTTCCTTTATTTTTGCACGCACAAGAAACGTGTTTGCTTCGGTTTTTCTCCACGTTTTATGGCAGTGGCCGATTATACTATTTAGATAATTTGACTATTTGCACCATTATGATCTATTATGATTAGGCTTTTATGCTTCGGCGTTTAACAATATCATCACCAGTAGTGGTTTTTGCAACGATTATTCTTTTGGCATCTATATTTCGTTCGGCATCGGTTAAATATTCGTTTCATTTACCTCCTTCAAGCGAGACCATAATTACGGAAAATACTCCAAAAATTGATTATTCTCTTCCCTCGGTTGGAGCAATTGGTCCGAAGCATCCGCTTTGGCCGCTTGAGGTAGGTCGGGACAAAATCTGGCTTTCTATAAATAGAGATTATCTCAGAAAGGCAGAAATTGCGCTTCTGCTTGCTGATAAACGGCTTTCTTCTGCGGACCATTTAATGGGTGAAGGCGATGTAGAATTTAGCATATCCGTAGCGAGAAAATCGGAGATGTACCTTGAAGAATCCTGCAAATATTTGGAGGAGGCGGAAGAACACGGAACAAATGTGCTCGATTTTACAGAAAAATTATCGCTTGCATCACTTAAACATCGCGAAGTTTTGGAAACAATGCTTACTCATGCTCCAAAAGACGCAAAACCCATTCTTATACAAATCCTTAATACTCCAAAAGGCGTTTACGAAAAGACAACTCATCTTCTTAATAAATACCAAAGAAGTCTTCATATAAACCCCTTTAAAAGTTGAGTAATTACTGAATTTTTCTCAAATTCTGACACTTTTTGACATATTTATTAATAGTTGACATCACACATTTAGTGTTAGAATATTGTGAATATCACTGGGAATAGTGTTTTTCTATTTCACAAGTGAAACATATGAAATGCCCTTTTTGCAATGCAGACGAAACCCACGTCCTGGAATCAAGAGTAATAGAAGATGGGCGGGTAATAAGAAGAAGGCGGAAATGCATTAAGTGCAAAAAGCGCTTTACAACATACGAAAGCATAAAAAAAAGCGTCCTTTGGGTGGTCAAAAAGGGCGGTAACAGAGAGCCTTTCGATAAAGAAAAAATTAAAAGAGGTATTTTAAGAGCAATTGAAAAAAGGCCTGTATCTCTCGACCTCGTAAACGATATCGTAGATCAGGTAGAAAGAGAAATGCTCAAAAAAGAAAAAGAAGAAGTCCCGTCCCGCTGGATAGGGAACGAAGTTTTAAAAAGGTTGATAAAAATCGACAGAGTAGCCTGGCTTAGATTTGCAAGCGTATATTTGGAGTTTGAGGAACTCAAAGATTTTGAAAACGCAATAATCAAAAAAAAGTAATATGGTAATAAAAAAGAAGCAGCTTAATTTAGATAGTCTAACATTTCCTTCATATGAGGAAATCAAAACTATAACAGAAAAAAGAATAGGCAAGATGCCGAAATTGCCAAAGGCTCTTCCAAAAGGAGATTGGTCCGAGCAGGCACTAAAAGTGCTGGAAGAAAGATATCTGCAAAGAAATATTGATAACGAAGTGAACGAAACCGCTGAAGAAATGATTTGGAGGGTTTCCTGGGAAATAGCATCCGCGGAAGCGCTCTGGGGTAAAAAAAGATCCGAAGTTAAAAACAAAGCAATAGAATTCTACAAGCTTCTTATAACCCGCGAGTTTCTTCCGAATTCGCCAACCCTTATGAACGCCGGTACCGGAAACATGCTTCAATTTTCGGCGTGTTTTGTTCTTCCTGTAGACGATTCAATGGAGGGAATTTTTGACGCACTCAAATTTCAAGCATTAATACACAAAAGCGGTGGCGGCACAGGTTTTGCTTTCAGCCGCTTAAGACCCAAAGGCTCCGTAGTTAAAAGCAGCAAGGGCACCGCTTCAGGTCCTGTTTCATTTATGAGGGTGTTTGACGCGGCAACAAACGAAGTAAAGCAGGGGGGCAAAAGAAGGGGAGCAAATATGGGCATCTTAAGAGTCGATCACCCGGATATTTTAGAATTTATCCACTGTAAAGAAGAGGGTGGAATTACAAACTTTAATATATCAGTCGCAATTACCGATAAATTTATGAAAGCTTACGAAAAAGACGAAAACTACGACCTTTTAGATCCAAGAACACAAAAAAAGGTAGGATCCCTTTCGGCTCGTGAAGTATTTACCCAGATTGCCGAAGCAGCCTGGAGAACGGGTGATCCGGGATTAGTATTTATAGATAGAATAAACAGCTCCAAAGCAAATCCCGTGCCCTCGCTTGGCCCCATTGAATCAACTAATCCGTGTGGTGAACAGCCTTTATACCCATTTGACTCCTGCAATCTTGGAAGCATTTTTTTAAGCTATTTTGTAAAAGAAGATAATAATGGAGCAAAATCAGTAGATTGGGATCGATTAAAAAAAGTAACAAGACAAGCTGTCAATTTTATGGATAACGTAATCGAGCTAAACCCCTATCCGCTCGAAGATATTAGAAGAATCTCCCTTGCAATAAGAAGAATAGGTCTTGGCGTAGGTGGGTGGGCTGATATGTTAATTGATTTGGGTATACCCTACGATTCTGAGCAAGCTCTCAAACTGGGAGGAAAAATTATGAAAACAATTGATGAAGAGGCAGTCGCGGCTTCCGAGAATTTGGCTAAAAATCGGGGTCCTTTCCCGCTCTGGCCGATTAGTATCTACAAAAATGATAAACCAAGAAGAAATTCAACAGTAACAACAATTGCCCCAACAGGCACAATTTCTATCATCGCCGGCACATCAAGTGGTATAGAGCCCATTTTTGCAATTGCATTCCAGCATATCGTAAAAGATAAACATTTAGAAAGAACGCTAAATTTTATAAATCCAAAATTCGAAGAAATAGCACGAAAACAAGGGTTTTGGTCCGAGGAAATAGAAAAAAAAGTGGCAGAACACGGCACAATCAGAAGTATTGAAGAAATACCCGAGAAAATAAGAAACATATTTGGCACTGCCCACGAAATCCACCACGATTGGCATATAAAAATGCAGTCTGTCTTCCAAAAATATACGGAAAACGCGGTAAGTAAAACCATAAATCTAAGAAACGAAGTAACCTCCGAAGATGTAAGGCAATCTTATATCCTGGCTTGGGAAACAGGCTGCAGCGGAATCACTGTTTTTAGAGACGGCTGTAAAAACGCCCAAGTATTAAATCTCGGCGTCAAAGAAGAAAAAGAGGAAGAAAAAGGCAATGGAATTATAAAACCAATAGAAGAACGCCCGTTCAAAATTTCAGGTGCCACATATAAACTCAAAACTCCGGTAGGCACGGCCTTTATTACCATAAATGAGGACGACGAAGGCGAACCGATCGAAATATTTATAAACGTAGGCAAGGCTGGCAGCGATATTACGGCAGTCGCAGAAGCGCTCGGACGCACGGTTTCAACAGCGCTTAGATTTAAAGGTGTGCTTAGCCCAAGACAAAGGGCGATAGAAATAGCAAGTCAGCTTTCTGGGATCGGAGGAAGAAGGTCTGTCGGCTTCGGTCCAAACAAAATTCGCTCTCTTCCAGATGCTGTTGCGGTTGCTCTTTCAAACCATCTTGGTTTTAAGATAAATGGAGCTTCTCACGAGCAGGTAACAGACTCCGAAAAGCTCTATTTGAACAACAAAGAAGGTCAAACAGATAATTTTACACAAACACACGCTGCCTTGGAAATTACAGCGGTTAAGGCGGATATTTGCCCTGTTTGTGGAGCAAACGCTTTGGTTTATGAAGAAGGATGTGAAAAATGTCACGTCTGCGGCTATTCGGAATGTTAATTACATGCCTATCTACACCAAAAAGGGGGACAAAGGAACAACATCACTTTTTAACCCCGCACTTTACAAAGAAAAAAGAATTCCAAAAAGTGCCCAAAGAATAAGGGTAATAGGCACAATAGATGAACTAAATAGCTTTCTTGGTATAATTTCGTCCAAAATTAGAAATAAAGATACTAAAAAATTTATTATCAAAATTCAAAGAAATTTATTTACTATAAACGCCGCTCTTGCAGGTGCCAAATTGTCTTTCAAAACCGAAGAAACAAAGTTTTTGGAAAAAAAGATTGATGAAATCGAAAAATTGCTTCCGCCGCTCAAAAATTTCATAATACCGGGCGGAGACACTCTGGCCACCGAAGTTATGTACGCTCGCACAATAGCAAGAAGGGCAGAAAGAGAGCTTGTTGCTTTGAGCAAAAAGGAAAAAGTCAAACCAAGCCTGCTCAAATATATAAACAGGCTTTCTGACGCGCTTTTTATGGTCTCAAGAAACATAAATTTTGCCAAAGGCAAAAAAGAGACTCCTTGGAAGCCTCGCTAAAGATGTTAAAATAAGCTATATGGTTGCACCCCCCGAACAGGAACCGGTTCTAAAAAATTTTGAAATACCCGACGAGCCTGAAATTGGCGAAAGCGCAAGAGAAGCGGGTGTTTCTGTGCGCCCGGTGTATCCTAAGGTGTCTCCGCCTCTTACGCCAAGCAGCGGCGCAACGACCCTTCAAAGAATACAAAGCGTTGAATTTGCTTATCCACAAAATGTATATGAAGACATGTCAAAAGGTTCAGCGTCTGATTCTAAAACCTGGTACGGTGCATTTAATTTAAGAAGAATCAAAAAAGCACTGTTAAAAGGCTTAAGAGTAATTTTAAAAACAGAAAGATGAATACTTCCACGCTCACCCAAAGCATTACGGTTTTTTTCATTTTTTTGTTTTTGTTGACATTTTTTTTCATTTTATTTGGCTTTATTGCTTGGTCAATAGCTCTTTATTATCGGCGAAAAGAAAGAGAAAAAAAGTCTCTAGAAGCAGTTCTTCTTCAGGTTGCCGCCCCCAGAGGAAATGAAATAAAACCGGACGCAATGGAGCAGTTAATAGGGGCTCTCCATTCAACCAAAAAAAGCGGTTGGAAAACACGAATCTATGGCCAACCATGTATATCTTTTGAAATAGTAGCCAAACGGGAGGATATCAGGTTTTACGTTTGGACGTTTAAAAACCAAAAGGATCTTTTAGAAAAACAAATCCACGGCGCTTATCCCGATGCACAAATAACAGAGGTCCCCGAATACAACATCTTTTCAGAAAACGGAAAGGTAGCATATAAAGCACTTCAATTAAAAAAAGATAATTTTTATCCGATAAAGACATTCAAAGAGCTGCCCACGGATCCGCTCGCATCAATTACTTCTTCTCTGGCAAAAATGGGAGAAAACGAAGCCGCATCAATTCAAATCCTTATTTCTCCCGTCGATTCATCCTGGCAATCCCAAGGCAAAAATTACATTTCACAAACAAAAAAACAGGAATCCGATCCAGAAAAAGCAAAATATTCTGTGCCAGTCAAAACCCTCGAGGCTGTAGAGAATAAAATCTCAAAGCCGGGCTTTGAGGTTTCAATTAGGCTGGTAGTGGTTTCGGAAACCGAAGATTCCGCCAAGGCGCACCTGGGAAATATATCAAGCTCCTTTTCACAATTCGATGGAGACTTAAACGGCTTTGGTTCAAGAAAAATAAGAAACAAAGGGGCATTTATCGAAGATTTTATTTACAGATATCACCCTCTTTTCCATTTTGGCAAAAATAGAACATCAATCCTAAACGCGGAAGAAATCGCCACAATTTTTCATTTTCCAAATAAACTTATAACAACGCCCCATATCCACTGGCTTAACGCAAAGCGCGCTCCGGCACCCGCAGAAATACCCACACAAGGACTCTATCTTGGTTTAAGTAGCTATAGAGGCATAAAACGAGAAGTCTTCATTTCGGATCCGGATAGGTTAAGGCACATGTATATAATTGGCCGCACAGGTACAGGTAAATCCGAGTTTCTCAAAAACATGATCAGGCAGGATATAAACGAAGGAAAGGGCTTGTGTTTTATGGATCCTCACGGAGATGCAGTAGAAGATATTCTTAACTTTATCCCACCAGAACGCGCAGAAGACGTTATTTATTTTCGCCCGTCCGACTCAGAAAGGCCAATGGGACTAAATCTCCTGGAAGCTAAAACAGAAGACCAGCAGCATTTTGCCGCAACGGCTGTTATTAACATGATGTACAAGCTCTTTGATCCTTACAAAACCGGAATAGTAGGCCCGAGATTTGAGCACGGCGTAAGAAACGCAATGCTTACAGTCATGCAGGGAATGGATGGGGGAACATTTATAGAAGTAATGAGGGCAATGACAAACTCACGTTTTGTCCAGGAACTTTTGCCGAGAGTTAAGGATCCGATAGTCAAAAGTTATTGGCAAGACCAGATTGCTCAAACATCAGATTTTCATAAATCCGAAGTTCTTGACTATACTGTTTCTAAATTTGGCCGCTTCGTAACAAACAGAATGGTGCGTAACATAATCGGTCAATCAAAATCTTCCTTCTCATTTAGAGAGATAATGGATAACGGCAAAATCCTGCTTATCAACCTTTCCAAGGGAGAGCTGGGTGAGGAAAACAGTAGCTTCCTGGGCCTTGTTATTGTGCCAAGAATACTTATGGCCGCCATGAGCCGATCGGATATTCCTGAAGAAAATAGGCGTGATTTTTATCTTTATGTAGATGAGTTTCAGAATTTTGCAACACCCGATTTTGCTCAGATTTTGTCCGAGGCAAGAAAATACAAGCTAAGCCTTACCGTTGCAAATCAATTCATAGGTCAAGTTGACGAGGAGGTAAAAAACGCTGTATTTGGAAACGTTGGTACCCTAATTTCCTTTAGAGTAGGGGTTAACGACGCAAACTACTTAACTCACGAATTTAGCCCCGTTTTTGGCGAAGATGATCTCTTAAACATTGAGCGCTATCATGCTTTTGTCAAAACAATTGTCAATAACGAGCCCGTACCTCCTTTTTCAATGGATACAACAATGAATTTGGAAGAAATAGCAAAAAAAAGAAACATCAAAATAGCAGAGGTTATCAAAGAAATGAGCAGGCTAAAATACGGCAAGGATGTAGGGTTGGTAGAATCCGAAATAAGTTCAAGAGCAAAGCTTTAAAAATTTTGGTAAAATACCCTAAAGTTTAGGATGCGTAGCTCAGTGGTTAGAGCACCGATCTTATAAGTCGGGGGTCGATGGTTCAAATCCATCCGCATCCACCTATGGGTCTCGAAATCCAAAGAACATACCAGCTTGATTATCTTGCCAAACAACACAGGGTAGTATGCGACGTGGGTAGGCTAATTATGGATTGCTTTGTTGTCGATACAAATCCCAAATCACTTCCTGATTTAACTGATATAATTCAAGGCCGGATAGAAGAACACAGTCTTCAGGTAGATTCAGAAGTGCTTGTGTATGGGCGAGGTGTGTCGAATATTGTTAAAAACATTGTCTGGGATTATCTTGCATCAGGCATTCTCGACGCCGATACAAGATGGTTCTTGCATCCGGGAGAAAACTTTGCCGATGCTTTAGAAAAGATGAATAATCCTGAAGAATATATAACAAGACTCTCTTAAAGCTCCTCAAGCTGCTGTTTTTTGCCGGGTTCTTTAATTTCGGCAAGCTCCAAATACCGCTCTGTAGTAGAAAGTCTCTTATGTCCCACAGCGTGAGATATGGTTACCAGGTCGACATTTCTTTTAAGACTTTCAACTATAAAAGTAGTTCTAAGATCATTAACGGAATATTCCGGTATTTCGGCCTTTTGCATATACCTATCAATCGCAGCGCGTATATTTCGAACAGCCAAAGGCTTCCCGTTTTTGCTGACAAAAAGATATTCGGACTTAGTGTTCGGCCTTATTCTTATATATTCTTCAATTGCAGTCAGAGCGGCTCTATTAAGTTGCACCGTCCTTTCGGGTTGTGTGGCATAGGATTCAATAACTACGCGATCCTTTTTGATGTTGTCAAACTTTAGATTCGCAACCTCGGAAATTCTCATGCCCGTCTGGAGAATAAGCTCAACAATAGCGGCAATTCTAGGATCCGTTCTAACAACGTCCCTTAGAGCCCTATACTCAAGTTGAGACAAAAATTTTGGCAAAGAAGTCTTAATTTTAGGGTGGTCAACATTTTGTGAAGGATCGCTCGAAATAATTTTTTTATCCTTAATCCATCTAAAAAAGGTTTTTATCGCATTAAGCTTTCTGGATACGGTTTTGGGAGTGTATTTTTGATTCAATAGAAAATCGCGAAACCCCTCAAGATCACTCTGCTTAATGTGGCTTGGGAGCGCCTTGTTGTGTTGTGCAAGAAAGTCAACAAGCTGCTCAAGATCAGATTTATAGGCTAAAATCGTAGAAGGTGAACGGCCTTTTTCCTTTAAATCATCTATGAATCTTGGCAGAAGAGATTTTAGCGATTCCTCATTCATTTTAATTCTTATTTTATTTGTCTATCTATAATAACACAAATGTTATTTTCGTCAATATTATAAGATACATTTCGGGCCTCGGTTTGTGATTCGAACTTGATTAATCTAAGATGTGTTATATGAATTATCTTTTTTCAAAACTCGGCTCGTTTCGCAAGGTTGTTTTTTTTCTTCTTGCTGTTTTTTTGGCACTATCCTTAGTCAGAAATATTCAAAAAATCCGTAACGCAAATGAAAAAATCGATAACGCAGAAAAAAAACTTGAAGATTTAAACAAAGAAAGTCTGCTGTTGCAAAAAAAGCTTAAAGAAGTGGAAAGCACTAATTTTATAGTGAAAGAAGCCCGAGATAAGCTCGGATTGGCAAAAGAGGGAGAAATCGTTTTAATTCTTCCGGAAGATGAAGTTCTTAGAAAACTTTCACCTAAAGACATAAATGGGGAAGAGATTATGCTTACAGAAGAAAATTGGAAGGAGTGGTTTAAACTCTTTTTCTAGAACATGCTTCATATTTGAATCATAAGGGTATAATTGTTATAGTATCAATACGTGCGGGGTAGTGTACGGTTGCACGGAAGGCTCATAATCTTCCAGACCGGGTTCAACTCCCGGCCCCGCAACCGAGCTATCAAACTCAATTCAGGAAAAAGTATTTCAACTAAATCTAGGCTACCGTTAAAACTTATCTACTATGAGGCTTACTTTCTCAAAAAAGACGCTTTTGCAAGAGAAAAATATTTAAAATCAAGTATGGGTAAAAGAGTTCTTAAAAAACAACTCGCCAACTTTATAAAACAGGCAAAATCTGCTAAAATTCACTTTACCTAAGGTGACTCGAATAAGCAAAGGTCAGATAGAGTCGCCGTGGGGTGGTTAAAGCCGAGCCAGGGTAGCTCAGTCGGCAGAGCACAGGATTCATAAACCTGCGGTCGTGGGTTCGATCCCCACCCCTGGTACCGATGAACAGAACGAGAGTACTTGCTGGTATGAGATCGAGCGGCAGGCTTCATTTAGGCAACTATTTAGGCGCGGCCAAAGGCATGATTGCACTTCAAAATAGGCATAATAACGAGTGTTTCTATATGGTTGCGGATCTTCATGCTATGACCACACCCTTTGATAAAAAGACCATAAGAGCTCAAAGCGTAAACGTTATTCTAGATTACCTTGCAGCAGGACTGGATCCGAACAAATCAACTATTTTTATCCAATCGGAAGTTCCCGAGCACACAGAGCTCTCCTTTTATTTTTCAACTGTCGTTTCACTGGCAAAGATGACGCACCTGCCTACGTTTAAAGAAAAGGTGCGCGAAAATCCGGATTTCGTATCCATGGCGCTTGTTAATTACCCCGTCCTCATGGCAGCGGATATTCTAATTTACAAAGCGGAACTAGTGCCTGTCGGCATTGACCAAGAGCCCCACCTTGAAGTAGCACGCGACATAGCCAAAAAGATGAATGGGACATTTGGTACAAATTTCCCCGAGCCCAAAAGATTTGCCACAAAAGGCGAATATATCCCCAGCCTGACCGGTGAGGGTAAAATGAGCAAATCAGTAGAAGGTAGTTATATTCTCCTGACAGATAGTTACGAACAAATTAAAAGTCGTTTGGCAAAAGTGCCTACAGATAGCGGAAGTGGAGACAGGGTTCCCGAAAGGGGCGGAGTGGCGGTTCTTTTTAAAGCTGTCGAGATTTTTGAGGGTAAAGAAAAAGCCGAAGAATATAAAAAAGCATATCTTGGTAAAGGTATCCAATATAAAAATCTTAAAGAAAATCTCGCCAAAGCAATCTATTCAGAGCTCAAGCCAATTCAAGAGAAAAGAAAAAAACTGGAAAAAAACACAGATTATGTTGAACAAATTTTAGTTAGCGGTGCCCAAAAAGCACGCACCGAAGCACAAAAAACCATCTCGGAAGTACGGTCCAAACTTGGCCTGAATCCTTCTGGTATTTTATCATGATATCAATCAAAGATTTTCAAAAACTGGATTTAAGGATTGGAACGGTAATCAAAGCCGAAGTGCCCTCCTGGAGCCATTGGGTAACCAAACTTACGGTTGATTTTGGACAAGAAGTAGGCAAAAAAACCATCTTTGCAGGAATAATGCATTTTTACAAACCGAAAGATTTGGAAAAAAAGCAGCTCCCCTTCCTTATCAACATAGAGCCCAAAAAAATTGGCCCCGAAGGCGATTTTTCTGAAGGAATGCTCCTTGCGGCAACATATAAATCCAAAACCTCAATAGAAAAGCCGACCCTTCTGATAGTGGAATCAAAAGTTCCAAACGGCACCAAAATTAGGTAAATAAAAGATTGGCAATCCGAGAACCTGAGTGATATAATCCCTCATAGCTTATGAAAAATAAAAAGAAAGTCGAGCTTAAATTCAAATTCAATTTGGGTAAAATAATAATTGTCGCACTTTTAATTCTTTTTATCGCACCCTTTTTCCTTGCACTGCTTCAAGAAGGTATAGACCAGGGTAAAATCGATGTCTCTCAAGGCTTAAGTGATATCAAAAACGGCCTTATTGAAGAAGTCGAAGTTGAAGATGAAAGATTAACTTTCAAATACAAAAACGAAGATGTAAAAATAGCCACAAAAGAAAGTGGGGTAAGCTTTCCCGAGCTACTTGAAGCCTATCAAATAGATCCGGCCACGATAAGTTATCGCGTCGTAGACAACACCCTGATTCGTTTGGTAGGGGAAATTGCAGGCATCCTGCTTCCTTTAATCTTAATGGCTGCCTTTTTTTATTTTTTAATAAAAATGCAAAGCCGTGGAGCCCAGGATATTTTTTCATTTGGTCGAAGTAAGGCGAGGCTGTTTGCAAAAGGAAAACAATCGGTTAATTTCGCCGATGTAGCAGGAGTTGATGATGCTAAAAAAGAGCTGGAGGAAGTAGTGGATTTTCTAAAAAATCCTGCTAAATATAGAAAAATAGGCGCAAGAACACCAAAGGGTGTGATTCTAGTTGGCCCTGCGGGTGTCGGTAAAACCCTTCTTGCAAAAGCGGTTGCAGGAGAAGCCGGAGTTCCGTTTTTTTCAATGGCGGGATCCGAGTTTATGGAAATGCTCGTTGGCGTAGGTGCAAGCCGTGTCCGCGACCTTTTTGCAAACGCAAAAGCGGCAGCCCCGTCAATAATTTTTATAGATGAAATAGACGCAATAGGTCGCCAGAGAGGAAGGGGAATTATGGGAGGCCACGACGAGCGTGAGCAGACGCTAAACCAAATTCTCGTCGAAATGGATGGATTCACACCCAACGACAACGTTATCGTTCTAGCAGCCACAAATAGGGGAGATCTTTTAGACCCGGCACTACTAAGACCCGGTAGGTTTGACAGAAGGGTATTGCTGGATATGCCAGATAAAGAAGGAAGAGTGGCTATCCTTAAAATTCACGCCAAAGGTAAAAAGTTCAAAAAATCTATAGATTGGGAAAAAGTTGCAGACAGAACAGTAGGCTTTTCAGGAGCCGATCTGGAAAACATGCTCAACGAAGCGGCAATTCTTGCAGCAAGAGAGGACAAAAAAGAAATAGTCCTCGAAGACATAGAAGAAGCGGCAACCAAAGTAAAGCTCGGCCCTGCCAAAAAGAGGCTTCAGTCACAAGAGGATAGAAAAATTACGGCGTATCACGAGGGTGGCCATGCAATTACGGCTCATTTTCTTGAAAAAACGGATCCGGTTCAAAGAGTATCTATTGTCGCAAGGGGAGCAAGCCTTGGCCACACCTTTATTCCACCGGCAGCAGACAGGACACACGAGTCCCGTTCGCGACTAAAAGAACAAATAACCGCTATGCTCGGGGGCCGGGCGGCGGAAGAGCTGGTCTTTGGTGAAATGACGGCCGGGGCGGCAAACGATATAGAAAAAGCTACCGAGCTCGCACGCGCCATGGTAATAGAACTCGGCATGAGCTCCCTTGGGCCTATCAATTTTTCGACCCAGCTTGACGAAGAGTCTCAAAAAAGATTATTTATGGGAGAAAACGTAGTCTCCGAAGATACTCAAAAACAAATAGACAAAGAAATTAGATTACTCATAGACCAAGCATACAAAAAAGCCCTTGAAATAATTAAGAAAAACAAAAAAGCTCTCGACAGTATCGCAAAAGAGCTTCTGGAAAAAGAAACCCTCTCTCGTGAAGAGTTTGAGCGCATAGTCGGCAGAAAATAAAGATCATGAAAAGGCTCGTGCTTATAGATGGAAATGCGGTTATGCATAGAGCATTCCACGCGCTTCCGCCGCTAACCACTCCCAATAACGAACCCATTGGAGCGGTCTACGGCTTTACCTCAATGCTTCTGAAGGCAATCGAAGACCTAAGCCCGGATTATATTTTCGTTTGTTTTGATAGAAAAGAACCGACATTCAGAAAAAAACTCAGCAAAGATTATCAAGCTCATCGCCCCGAAACAGATAAAAGCTTGATACCTCAATTTCCAAAGGTAAAATATCTTCTCAAAGCTTTAAATGTTCCCATCTACGAAAAAAAAGGATTCGAAGCAGACGACCTTATTGGCACCATTTCTCACTCCGTCATTAGCCATCAGTCATTAGCCATCAGTCATCAGTTAATCGATGAGGTTATAGTTGTCACCGGCGATCGCGACCTTCTCCAGCTTGTGAATGATAAAGTTAAAGTTTATCTCCCCATAAAGGGCTTGTCACAAGCAAAGCTGATGGATAAAAAAGATGTGTTTAAGATGCTCGGAGTTACCCCCAAGCAAGTTGTTGATTATAAAGCGCTGATCGGAGACCAGTCGGACAACTACAAAGGAGTAGGGGGCATAGGCCCGAAAACAGCCTCAAACCTACTTCAAAAATACAATTCGCTGGAAAATATTTATAAACATTTAGATGAATTACCAAAAAGTATTAATCAAAAGCTTAAAAAAGATAAAAATTCGGCATTGCTTTCCCAAAAACTTGCACAAATAGTAAAAGATGTACCAATCAAAATAAAAAAATTCCAAAAATGGGATCTGGGCTCTTCCGATGTTAAAAAAATCCTAAACGAATTTGGTTTTAAAACGCTTGGACAAAGAATATTAAAACTTTCAAAAAAGCAAATCTCGGAAAATCAAAAAAGGCTTTTTAATATCTAAATGAAAGTTGCTCTTGTCCACGACTATCTCAACGAATTCGGAGGAGCCGAGCGTGTCTTGCAGGCTATAAGCGAAATTTATCCCGATGCTCCCATTTATACAATTTACGCCAAAAAGGATTCACCGGCCATGAAGCAAATGGGTAATGTAACTATCAAAGAGTCCTGGTTTTCTTATCTTCCTTTTGCTCATAAACTTATTTCCCCTCTTCGCTTTTTAATACCTCTTATTTGGTCTTCGTTTAATTTCAAATCCTACGATTTGGTCATAACCTCAGCTAATTGGGCAGTCACCAAAGGCATGCGCGGCGCCACGAGAGAAATCTGTTATCTTCATTCTCCTCCTCGCTATCTCTATGGTTACGACACCTCCAGAAATTGGCAAGGCAAATGGTTCAGCGGAGCAATCAAGGCCTACGCTCTTGTCGTCAATCACTTCATGCGTATATACGACTTTAAGCAGGCACAAAAAGTTTCTTACTTTATCGCCAATTCACAAAACGTCGCTAAGCGCATCGAGAAGTTTTATCGGCGGAAAAATTACAAAGTCATTTACCCCCCAATAGATGTTAGTAAATTTAATCATAAGTCATTAGTTATAAGTCATAAGTCAGATTACTATCTAACTGGAGGTCGCATGGCTGCTGCTAAAAATTTTGATTTAATTATCAAAGCTTGTAAAAAAGCAAAAGTAAATTTAAAAATTTTTGGCACCGGAATAGAGGAAAGCAACTTAAAAAAAATTGCGAATAAAAATATAGAATTTTTGGGAAACATTTCAGATTCCGAGTTAATTAATTACTATAAAAACGCACGTGCATTTATTGTTGCACAAAAGGACGAGGACTTTGGGATCACGCCTATCGAAGCCGCCGCCGCCGGTTGTTCCACAATTGCATATCGTGGTGGTGGATACCTCGAATCTATAATCGAAAACAAAACCGGTATTTTCTTCGATGAGCTGACTGTGGGTTCCTTAGTTAAAGCAATTGAACAATTTAAGAATATTACAATCAAGCCCTCAATCCTTACCACCCACGCCCGAAAATTTAGTAAAGAAAGGTTCCAAAAAGAATTCATTAAATTTATCAATTCAAATGCCTGAACTACCTGAAGTAGAAAATATAAGAATTGGCCTTGAAAAATATCTAAAAGGTCATAGTATCAAAAGCGTCGAGGTCTTAAATCGCCGTATATTTCAAGGAGACGAAAAAAAATTAATAGACGCAAAATTCGAATCAGCCGAGAGATTTGGAAAAATGATAGCAATTAACTTTAATAACGGCTTTTCACTTTTGGCTCACGTTAAACTTACAGGACAGTTTATCTACCGTGGCCCAAACCTTCCCAATCCGCCCGAGCTTTCCGTAAAAGTAACGGATGGCCTTGGAGGAAAGCATACTCATGTTGTTTTTCATCTAAACCGAGGCGGCGTGCTGTACTACAATGACATAAGAAAATTCGGCTGGATCAAGGTAGTTGAAACCAAAAAATTAAAAAACGAAGCAGTTTCAAAACTAGGCCCCGAGCCCTTAAAAGACTTGACACTTAATCTTTTTACTAAAACTCTTTCTTCCTCAAAGCGCGCTGTAAAAGTAATTCTTATGGATCAATCAAAAATAAGCGGTATAGGCAATATCTATGCAAATGACGCTCTTTGGCTTTCCCAAATAGCGCCAACTCGTTCATCTCAAAGTCTCTCAGAAAAAGAGATAAAAACGCTTTACAAGGCAATTAAAAAAGTTTTAAGAGAAGGATTAAAGCAGGGTGGGGCAAGCGAGCTGGCATTTGTCACACCGGACGGAACAGAGGGAAAGTACCAAGATCATACCTTGGTTTACGGCCGGGAAGGCGAGCTTTGCAAAAGATGCAAAAAGGCTAAAATAAAAAAAATATTTCTCTCAGGTCGCGGTACATACTTTTGTCCAAATTGCCAATATGATTGAGCAAATAACCCTTACCGATTTTAGGAATTTTAAAAAAAAAGCTTTTAGCTTTTCTCCTCAAATAACTGTAATAGCAGGATCAAACGCGGCAGGTAAAACAAACATTCTCGAATCAATCTATCTTCTTTCAACCGGAAAATCCTTCAGAGCAAAAGTAGAAGAAGAAATGATAAATTACGAAAAAGAAATTGCCCGCATCAAAGGCAAAATCATAAAAGACGAAGAAGTTAAAAACATAGAAATAGCGCTAACCAGAGGACAAATCTCTCTAAGCGCTACAAGAATCGAAAAAGTGGCGAGAAAAAGGCTGCTTATAGATGGTTCTGGAAAACGTCTTATCGATTTTGCCGGTCAGTTAAAAGCGGTGTTATTTTCACCCGCCGATCTTGACCTGGTTACCCAGTCACCAAGCACAAGGCGCCGTTTCCTTGATTTTGTCATTTCTCAGGTAGACCGGGAATACCGTCGTTCAATCCTTTCATACGAAAAAGGCCTTCGCCAAAGAAATCGGCTTCTCCTAAGAATCCGCGAGCAAGCGGTCTCTAGATCCTATCTTCATTTTTGGGACAGGCTTTTAATTAAAAACGGTGATTATATAGGAAGGGCGCGCCAAAATTTTATCGATTTTGTTAATTCCACGCCCGATTTCGATGGCCAGGATTTTATCCTGGAGTATGATAAAAGCGCAATTTCGGAATCACGCCTTAATGAGTATAAAGAAGAAGAAGTAGCAGCGGCAACCACTCTTGTAGGTCCCCATAGGGACGATTTTTGTATAAAACTCAAAAAAAACGCCGTTTCAAGAGAGCTTGCCAGATTCGGCTCCCGCGGAGAAGCAAGAATGGGTGTTCTCTGGCTCAAGCTTGCAGAGCTTGGTTTTATAGAAAAGCAAACAGGCGAAAAACCAACCCTTCTTCTTGATGATATATTTTCAGAGCTTGATAGCGAGCACAAGGAAATTGTTATGAATTTAGCCCACGCCCAGCAAACAATTATAACAACAACAGCTCAAGAATTTTCTAAAGAAAAAAACATTGAAACAATATTCCTAAACTGATATACTATAGGTATGAAAGAAAGACCAAATGAAGAGCATAAAAATATAATTCAACAACGGCTTTTTGAGTTGGATGAAGATGGAAATATTATTATTCCTTGGGACGTTGAGCCGAGTGAACCACCTTTATACACTCCCGAAGAGATTGAGGATCTCTTCAAGACTGACGAAGAAAATACAGGTGCCCATTGGGTAATCAATAAATGGGGATAAATTTTTTAATCCTTCTTCACAAACCTTGTCAAATTATAAGTTACTCCTACAGCGAGCGCAGTAATAATAACGGCATAAATAAATAGAGATATAATCCCGGATGATTTGCCGGCAATGGGCTCAATATAAGCTCTTACAAGCTCTTTTATCAGTTCATTCCAAGAAAGAGCTGCTACAAGCCCAAAAGCATTTGTAGAAAGCCTGAGCATTTCGTTAAGCATCTCCTGCCTGATATTTTTTGCCTTTATATCACCCTTTTTGATTTTTGCCACAAGACTATTGTAATCTATTTTTTAGATATCGTCATTTGATTCAAAAACATAAAATATCTCCATACCCCAAAAATTAGGTTGTGCCTTAACGGGGGCAATGTTTATACCGTTATATCTCCCTCTGTGCTTTATAGACAGGATCGTACAGTCCTTCAAAAATCTGGAAAGTCCATTTAAATCATCGCTTATCGCTCTTACAAGTATATTAGTCTTGAAAACAGACTCAGCTTCACGTCTGCGCGTTTTTCTCAGATCCTCATCTTTCGTTTCATTAAGCTCCAGGTTTTTAAATGAAATCGAAAGCGAAGGGAATCTGGAAACCAAAAGATTGTTGATATCGTTTAAAAAAAGCTCGGAATAAATTTCATGCGACTGGATAGCCATCATCTTATCTAGATCAAAATCTTTCATTATAAATTTATATATAATATTATATATGTTCATGAAAGACTTTGACCCAAAGCTGCTTAAAAAATTATACCGCCCCGGTAAAAATTCAAACGGAGAAGACAACGGTCAAATAGTAATTATAGGAGGGTCAAAACTCTTCCACGGTGCACCCATTCTTTCTCTGAAAGCCGCCTCAAGAATAGTCGATATGGTTTTCTTTGCCTCACCGGAAAAAAGCATAGAAAAAGTTGCCGCGCGAATTAAATCCGAATTGTTTTCGTTTGTTTGGGTTCCTTGGGAAGAAGTGGAAATATACTTAAAAAAATCAGACGCAGTACTCATAGGCCCAGGATTTATGCGCTATTCAACCGAAAACAATAACCACCATGTCAAAAGCGGGGATTGCGACGAAGCCTGTATTTTAACAAGAGATATTACAAAAAGCCTTCTTTCAAAATTCCCAAACAAACGTTGGGTTATAGACGCGGGCTCTCTCCAATCAATGGACCCGGACTGGATCCCGTCCAACTCAATTCTTACCCCAAACCGTAAAGAATTCGAAATGCTCTTTAAAGAAAATTTGGATTCCGATTACAAAGTGCTGATTACTAAATATTCAAAAAAGCACAATTGCACTATTGTCTTAAAAGGTCCCGAAACAATTGTCGCCTCTTCAGAAAAAACCGTTGTAGTAAGAGGGGGAAACGCAGGTCTCACAAAAGGGGGCACAGGAGATGTCCAAGCGGGTTTAACAGCGGCTCTTTATGCCAAAAACGATGCGTTCTTGTCAGCTGCTGCAGCATCCTATCTGGTTAAAAAATCAGCCGAAAGCTTGTTCAAAAAAGTAGGCTTCCAATACAACGCCGACGACCTCGCTGGCAGAATCCCGAAAGAATATAATAATATTCTTAAAATTACCGCATAATTTGCAGAAATTTGTGATATACTTAATTATTATTATCCTTCCGGTATGTACGAGCCTAGATATACTATTACAAATAAAATTCTAAAAGGAATAGGCCAAATCGAAGCTGCAAAAGAAATAATTGAAGAAGCACCGTTAGTACCGGATTTTGAAAGAGAATTTAGAGGGGACGCAATAATCCGCCAGATTTACCATGGCACACACATAGAGGGAAACGATTTAACACTCACCCAAACCAAACAAATCCTCGAAGGAGAAGAAATCTATGCTAGAGATAGAGATATCCAAGAAGTTATAAATTACAGAAACGTCGTTAAGTTAATAGATATTCTAAGCCAAAAAAGAGGTGGGTACGATTTAGATATGCTCCTTGAAATACACAAAGAAACAGTAAACAAAATCGTACCTGAAGAAAAATCCGGACACCTAAGAAACACACAGGTAATTATCCGCGAAGAAGGAACGGGCCGTGTAATTCTAAAACCCCCTCCTCCTCACGAAGTGCCGTATCTGCTTCGTGACTTTTTCGATTGGCTCAATTCGGACCCCGCACGGGATATCCATACAATTATAAGAGCGGGGATAGTTCACTACGTGTTAGTAGCGATCCACCCTTTTGTTGAAGGCAACGGGCGCACGGCTCGCGCTTATGCAAACCTTGTTATGTTAAAAGAAGGCTACGATATTAAAAAATTCTTTGCAATAGAAGAGCATTTTGACAGAGATCTTGCCGGTTATTATCGATCCTTTTTTGAGGTGGATAAACAGTCTCCCGATATATCCCAAAGGGAGCTAACCCCTTGGCTTGAATATTTTACCGAAGTCGTTGCCGTTGAGCTGACAAAAATAAAAGACAAGGTAAAAAGCTTATCAATTGATTCACGGCTTCGTCTTAAAATAGGCGAGCAGGTAGCGCTTTCGGCAAGGCAGGTTAAACTTATAGAATACTTGTCGGAACACGGAGCTGCCGTAATGAAAGACCTTTCAAAAGTTTTACCAATGGTATCGGAAGATACTGTATTGCGGGATCTTAAAGATTTACAGGAGAAGAATATAATTGAAAAAGAAGGAAGTACAAAAGCCAGTAGATACGTAATCAAAACCAAAAGTTAAAATGCAATAATGTTACCAACAGATCCACAATTTTTATATATGGTATTAATTCTGCCAAGCCTTTTTGGTCTGACTTTGGTTGGAGAGGGTCTAAATAAAATTGTCCACCACGAGTGGCACGGATTAATAAGTTTATTTTTTGGAATAGCATTTATAGGAGTTGTAATCTTTGCATATTTTTTCTTTTCTTCCTTCGTCTCAAATGCATAAAGAAAACTAATCCATGAAATTTTCGAAACTGGCAATCTATTTAGAAAATCTTGAAAAAACTGCCTCAAGAATTAAAATCACCGAAATATTAGCAGAGCTTTTCAAAAATTCGGATAAAGAAGAAATCGACAAAATCGTCAATTTAATTTTAGGCAGGCTTGCCCCAAGCTACGAAAATATAGTCTTTAACTTTGCAGATCGCTTGATGCTGCATTCAATATCAAAAGCCTATACCCTGGATATCAGCAAAGCGCGCACTCTCTACAAACAAAAAGGCGACTTAGGCGACGTAGTAGAAACACTCGCCTCAAAAGATATCAAAGGAACTATGGATGTAGCTCGGGTTTACAAAAAGCTTGTTAGAATCGCAAAAGAGCAAGGCGAAGGAAGCCAAGAAAGAAAAATAGACGAAACGGCTGATTTATTAAAAAAGCTGGATCCCAAAAGCGCTAAATATACGGTAAGAATAATTTTAGGCAAATTAAGGCTTGGATTTTCGGATAAAACAGTACTCGATGCACTCTCTTGGATGCTTAAAAACGACAAATCAATTAAAAAAGATCTCGAAAAACTCTATCACATCACACCGGATGCAGCGCATCTTGCAAAAAGCATAAAAACGCAAGGTCTCCAAAAGGCGCTTATAAATACAACGGCAAAAGTGGGAATTCCAATTCTCCCCATGCTCGCTCAGCGCCTTAAATCTCCGGAAGAAATGATTGAAAAAATGGGTAGGGTAGCTGTGGAGCCGAAATTCGACGGTCTTCGCATTCAAATTCATTTTCAAAATAATCCGAGAATAATCAAAGCCTTTACTCGCAACTTAAACGAGGTTTCATGGATGTTTCCTGAGCTGGAAAAAATAAAGGATTTGGTTAGCGCCAAAAGCGCTGTCCTTGATACAGAAGCAATAGGAATAAGCGAAGACAGGAAAAAGCTCGCTAATTTCCAGACAACAATGACAAGAAGGAGAAAGCATGAAATAAATAAATTTATGAACAAAGTACCCATCAGATTTTATGTTTTTGATATTTTGGTTAAAAACGATAAAAGCCTTCTTGATCTGTCTTATATCAAAAGGCGGGAAGCATTAAACGCCGTAGTATCAAAGCAAGGCCTTCTGGTAATTGACGATTTTGTTCTAACGTCAAGCCCAAATGATATCCGAAAAGAAATGAAAAAAAGTCTGAATCTTGGACTCGAAGGCATAATAGTCAAAAAAGCCAACAGCTCCTATATGCCTGGGCGTACAGGTTGGCGCTGGGTGAAAATGAAAGAAGAAGAAAGCTCCCGCGCCAAACTGGCAGATACCGTTGATTGCGTAATTATGGGCTATACACTTGGAAAAGGAAAAAGAGCAAGCTTTGGCATAGGACAATTTTTGGTTGGTATTCAAGACAAAAACCAAATCAAAACAATCACAAAAGTTGGCACAGGTATAACAGACGAAAAATTCCACTATCTTAATAAACTGCTAAAGCCCTTAAAAACAAAAAATAAGCCTCAAAGTTATCTTCTAAAGGATAAAAATCTCACGCCCGACTATTGGGTTGAGCCGAAAATCTTGGTGGAGCTTGCGGCCGATGAAATTACAGTTAGCCCCACACACTCATCCGGCTTTGCCTTAAGGTTTCCACGTATGGTTAAAATAAGAGACGACAAGTCGCCTGAAGAAGCAACAACCATTAAAGAAATAAAAGAGCTTTATAAAATGCAAAACAAAAGATAATTTTTCTTGTGTTAATAAAATTAATGAGAAAGGACAAGACAGGATTAAGCGAAAAAGAAGCAAAAAAAAGACTTCAGACATACGGGCCAAACGTTCTTCCCGAAAAACCCCCGCCTAGTGCAATAATCGTATTTCTTTCACAGCTTAAAAACCCATTGGTTTATGTTCTCCTCGCCGCAAGCCTGATCACCTTTTTCTTAAGAGAATTGGCTGATACCTTTATCATTCTTGTCGCCGTATTTATAAATACACTTTTGGGCTTCGTGCAAGAAGAAAGAGCAAACAAAGCTCTCTACTCCCTTAAAAAATTAATAGAGCCTCATGCAAAAGTAATCCGCAGCAAAATAGTAAAGGAGCTTCCTGTTGAAATGATTGTTCCTGGCGATTTGGTCATTCTCGAACAAGGAATGAAAATCCCCGCAGATGGAAAGATAACAAACGCAAGCCATTTTTTTGTGTCGGAAGCAATTCTTACGGGTGAATCGGTAAGCGTACCCAAGTCGCTCGAAAACGATGTTTTTATGGGTACAATAGTCGCCTCAGGTCGTGCAGAAATGGTAGTTGAAAAAACGGGCAAAGACACCCAAATGGGAAAAATTGCTCTAAATATCCAAGGTAAAGGTGAAGACACACCCCTAAGAAGGCAGCTTTCAGTCTTTAGTAAACAGCTGACTGCTTTGGTTTTTATACTTACAGCATTTGTATTTTTGGTGGGTTTAGCAACAGGAAGAGAGCTAAGCGATATTTTTACCACTTCGGTAGCGCTTGCAGTGTCTGCAATCCCAGAAGGGCTTCTTGTTGGCCTGACCGTGGTATTGGCAATAGGAATGCAAAGAATATTAAAAAAGAAAGGTTTAGTCAGAAACTTGGTTTCTGCCGAAACCTTGGGTGGAGTAACAACTATTTGCGTAGATAAAACAGGCACGCTTACAGAAGGCAAAATGCAAGTAGTAGAAACATTTGGCGCCGAAAAAGATTTGGTGCTGCAAGCAGCCATCGCAAACGATTTGGACGACCCCTTGGTTATATCAGCCTGGGAATGGGCTGCCGAAAAGCTCAAAAAAGGTAAAAAAAGCCCGGAATATCTCCGTAGGCTGTACCCCAGGATAGACAGCATCCCGTTTTCATCCAAAAGCAGATTTTTCGCAAGTCTAAACAAAAGAAAAGACACAAAAACGCTTTTTGTCAATGGCGCTCCGGAATTTCTTCTTGGTTGGTCAAAAATTGATTCGGGTATGAAAAAAAGCATAGAAAAAAAAATAAAATTTTTTACCAAATCCGGATATCGCGTAGTAGGCTTCGCAAGAAAAAAAAGCACCGATATCAGTACAATCTCCGAAAACGATGTCAAAAAAAATTTAGAATTTGTCGGCATCTTAGCATTTTCGGATCCCATACGTCCGGGAGTGGAAAGCGCTTTTGAAAAAACCAAAAAAGCAGGCATTAACGTTATCGTTATAACAGGCGACTATCCGGATACCGCAATCTCGGTGATGAATAAAATAGGGCTTTTTATCACGCAAGAAAGCGTTATAACAGGCTCCGAACTTGATAAAATTCCCGCTGGACAGCTTGCTAAAAAGCTCAAAAATAAGCAAATAAACCTTTTTGCAAGGACCACGCCAGAGCAAAAGCTTAAAATCATAAAAGCTCTCAAAAAAAGCGGTGAAGTAGTAGCCATGATGGGAGATGGTGTAAACGACGCCCCGGCACTTAAAAAGGCTGATATTGGCATCGTTGTAGCAGAAGCCACAGATGTAGCCAAAGAAACAGCAGATTTAGTGCTCCTCGACAGCAACTTCGCAACAATAGTAGAAGCCGTTGAAGAGGGGAGAGGTATCTTCGATAACATAAGAAAAATAATTCTTTATCTAATGAGCGACGCATTTGAAGAAATAATAGCAGTCATGGCAGCAATAATTTTAAATTTTCCGCTTCCCGTAACCGCAGCCCAAATTCTTTGGATAAATTTGGTTTCAGATGGATTTCCCAATCTGGCTCTTACTCTTGATCCTAAATCATCCAGCATTATGAATCGCCCGCCAAGACGTCCTCAAGAAAAGGCAATTTCGGCTTGGATGAGAGAGTTGATTTTTATAGTTTCACTATCGGGTGGACTTATAGCCTTTATTTTGTTCCTGATCTATTACCAAAAAACAAACAATCTTCTTCTGGCTCAATCAATAGCTTTTGCCACCCTTGGAGTAAACTCATTGGTTTATGTTTTTTCCGTCCGCACCCTGAAAGCACCTTTCTGGAAGGAAAATCCTTTTAAAAACAAATGGCTCAACGCCTCGGTCCTTGCCGGCCTTTTACTTCAATTTACTCCATTCGCTTTAGGTCGGCTCAGAAATTTTTTTGAATTAGCTCCACTTTCATACCAGCATCTTATTTCGATTTTTTCAGCCTCTTTTGTTATGTTTATAATAATAGAGATAGGTAAAATTTATTTTAAAGAACAATGATAGCGCTACGCCTAATAATAATATTTATTTTTTCCTTTTTATTAATTAAATCATCGGAACTTGTTATAATCTCACTCAAAAAAATTAGCGCCAAAACAAAAACAGGCGTTTTCGCTCTCTCAGCAATAATTATGGCAATTGGCACCTCCTTGCCCGAGTTGTTTTTGGGGATAACAGCGGCACTCGACGGCTCACCAAACTTATCTCTTGGAAACGTAATTGGGGCAAACATAGCAAATATAACCCTTGTCGCAGGTATCTCTGCTGCAGTCTTTGCAAAAAGCGTTCACATACGCGAAGACTATCTTCATAAAGACGTCGGCATCGCACTAATTGCCGGTATAGCGCCGATAATTCTAATATTAGACAAATCCCTTAGCAGGGTTGATGGGCTTGTTCTCCTTTCGGTTTACGGCGTGTACGCAACAAGCATTTTCAAAAAGCGCTATACCGAAATAGCCAGGGGTGGCGAAGTTAGCGACCATTTTCACAAAATCCTGCGAAGCATCCCTATATTCGACGGTAAAAACACAAAAGAATTAGGAAGATTATTCTTAGGAATAGCGCTCCTTTTGTTTTCTGGAAATATTATAGTAGAAAACGCAGAATGGGTAGCTCATGCCACAAATATACCAATCTTTCTTGTGGGCTTGATAATACTCTCAATAGGCACAACGCTTCCCGAAATAGCATTTTCCGCCAAATCCCTGCGCGACCATGAGCCCTCAATGTTTCTCGGCAACCTCCTGGGCTCAATAATTGCAAATTCAACCTTCGTAATAGGCTTGGTGGCGGTGATTTCACCCATAAAAATACAAGCATTTCAAGACTATACAGTCGCAGCAAGTACGTTTTTGTTGGTTTTTCTACTTTTTTGGTTCTTTGTTAAAAGCAAGCACCGCCTTGACCGCTGGGAAGCCATCCTCCTTTTAACTCTTTACATAATATTTATTCTTCTGGAATTCATGTAAACTAAACTAATGGAGGATAATTTATCCGACGAGACAGTAATTTCCCAACCAACTCAAAACCTGGGAAATACTGAACAAGGTGCGGGTTCCAGCAAAAAAGAAGCCTTAAACAATCTAAAAAAAGCGCTTGAAAATTTAGACACAAATAATAAAGTCGACGCTTATCTAGAAATATGGAAAGCACAAAGGGATATAGAAGATATTTATCAAAGAGAAGGCCTGGGAATAAGTCCTCCTTCTCCAGAAAACAAACAAAAAAGGAATGAAAAGTTAAATGAGGAAATAGATAATCTTAGGCAAGAATATACAAATGAACCCGATAAGTTTGAGTCCTTCAAGAAAATTGTAGATGAGCGCTCAGAAAAAATGATCACAAGGCTCAAAAACGACCTTAATGGGATGCCGGAACAGAATTTTCAACAAGAAGCCAAGATCTTAAGAGAAAATTTTGAGACAGCCTTAGAGCGTGCACAAGCAGTCTCATCAGGCCACAGATTTAAAGGTAACATTAACAATATTGAAATGAGTCTATTAAGACTTTTTGCAGTAAACGAGCTTGGCCGTTACACAGAGCTTCTTGCCAATATTAACAAAGGTAATAATGTTGATGAAGACGATCTTAGCAAAGCCCGCGGCAGTGTAGAGCAACGCCTGCAAGAAAACAATGAATTTGCAAAAAGGTTTACAGATCGCTTAATGGCTTTGAACACCTTGCTTGACGAAGCCGAGAAGGAAAGCCAAGAACAAATGCCCAAAAGCGCTGGACCCCCCAGATGGTTTACCGAAACAAGAGAAAAACCAACCTCAAAACCACAGACTCAAACTCCTAATTCAAAGCCTCAAATCCCGGATAGTGAAAAATACAGGCGTTTTTTTCAATATAACAAAGCTCGTCCGTCAGATAAAGCTATTAAAGATTTAGCTCGAGAATACAAAATAGACGAAGAACAAGCCGCCTTTCGTTTAGCAACAAGAAGAATTCACGAAAAACCGACCCCCAAGTTCACCAGAGAAGAGGAGATGGAATATCTAAGAAAGCTTTACCCCAACCTAAGCGATGAAGAAATTGAGTACAAATACCTAAGCGAATCGCTTAAACCGCGCAGAACCCCGGTTATCCGTACTGACAAGCGGAGTGCCAATGCGGTTAGCAAGACACCCCGACCGGGCGTTGGCATGCTAAAACATAGAGCCGATGAAATAACCGAGGAAAAAGCGCGTTTTGATCAAGAAGTAGCAAAAATAATAGAACAAGAAAAAGGCAATGCCAAAGCCATTGCCAAAAAGCTTCAAAAAGCTTCTGAAAAAGTTGACAGACTTATGTTTTCAAAAAATGCCCAAAAAAGGCAAAACGCCCTTAACGAACACGAAGCGCTTCTGGAAGCTTTTAGAAGTCTAAACTTTACTCACGAGAATTATAATAACCCTGATATTTCATCTCTTCTTAAGCTGCACGCCGATCTTCACAGCTTTACCACAGATTTTAACCGCCTCGGAATTACCAAAAAAGACGTGCGAAAATTTTTCCCTAGGCTCAAAATATTAAGAAGAAAGCCCAAACCTAGCGAACAAGATAAACTAACAAAAATATCTTATTACATTCAAAACAAAAAAGCACGAAAAGATAAAACAAAAATTGTTAAAAATTTAAAAGAAAAGTGATAATATAAATTAAGGGAGGTGATTAGTTAATGGCAGCAAAAGAAATTCAAACAGGCTTGAAAAAAGAAACGGCCGCGGCACTGTCCTACGTTTTAGGGCCAATTACAGGTGTAATTTTTTTGTTACTGGAAAAGGACCCGTTTGTTCGCTTCCATTCTATGCAATCTATAGTTTTTAGCGTAGCAGCTTTAATTCTCAATACGCTTTTGACGGCTACCGTGGTACTTGCCCTTTTCGTTCCCATCCTTTTTCTTTTAGAGTTTGCTCTTTGGTTAATGCTTATTTATAAAGCTTCGCAAGGAACAGAGTGGGAATTGCCTGTTTTAGGCAAATACGCCAAAAAATTCTTAAAATAAATCGTCAAAAAGTGTTAAAATTGCCCAATGAAGCTCGCCATAGGCCTTGGTAATCCTGGTAAAAAATATGCTCTAAATCGCCATAATGTAGGTTACATGGCAATTGACTGGCTAAAAAGAAATAATCTGCCAAGCCGTGTCATTCTCAAAAAATCAGGAGTTTTTATGAATTCCTCCGGACCGGCAGTCAAAAAACTGATCAATCATTTTTCATTAGACACTGATAATTTATACATTGTTTACGACGATCTTGATATCCCGCTCGGAAAATTTAAAATCCAAAAAGGGATAGGTCCCAAGGGCCATAAAGGCTTAAACTCAATCTATAGCGCGCTTAATACCAAAGATTTCTGGCACATAAGAATAGGGGTGGACAATAGAACTCCCCAAGACAAAACACCAGGTGAAGATTACGTTCTTTCGGATTTTACAGACGAAGAAAAACTTTTACTTAATAAAACTTTTACGGATCTTAGCAAAGAATTGGCTAAATGAGCGACAAAACTTTTACAAAACTCAAAGATATTCTTAAAGATTATAAATCCGAAGAAGATAAATATATATCCCGTGAGTTCCAAAAATATGGCTATGATCTGGCCGAAGAGCTGGGGGACTTAAAGCATAAGGCCCTCTACATAAAGCTTGCCAAAGAAACTCCAAGAGGACTTTTAGAGGCGGCAAGAAGCTTTGTCAAAGATGCCGAAAACGCCAAAAACAAAGGAGCCCTTTTTATGTGGAAACTCGCCGAATTGAAAAAAAAGCGGGTTTACACACAAAAGGAGCGCAGGCGCTAGCCGAGAACTAAACTTTTTAGATAAAAGCGCAGCTACTTGGATTTTAAGGTTTCGATAGCTTTCGCCCTCCTTGTCTAATCTGTTCTCTGACTATCGACAAGATTCCGCCCTCAGCCGCTGCCGCATTTTCCGCTCTAATTAACTCAATAGTATCAATACTCAAGGGCGCATCGCTGTACTCTTCTGGAGTATTTTTTTTCCTTAAAACATAATTTCTTACTCCTGGAGTTGGTTGTACAGCATCGCTTTTTTGAGGTAAATCATTCTCAGCACTCAAAAAAATCACCCCCCCTCAATAAAAAAAGAGCCGTAATAGGCTCAATATTATTAAATTTTCGTAGTATAATTATAATCGACGGATCGTTCATTTTATCCGCCCCACGCTTACCACGGGGTTCAATTATAGCATAAATATCTATGGAAAATAAAAATACCAAAAGTTTTTATTCAAAAGTTTACCAAATAGTAAAAAAAATTCCTCCCGGAAAAGTGGCAACTTATGGTCAAATTGCAAAAATATTGGGAACACGGGATGCAAGACGGGTAGGCCACGCTCTTCACGCAAATAAAGATAGGCTTGTGCCCTGCCATAGGGTGGTGGATAAAAACGGCCGTTTAGCGCCAAACTTCGCCTTTGAAGGATCTAAAGAACAAGCAAGAAGACTAATAAAAGAGGGTATAGCGCTAACTGACGAAATGCACGTAGATTTAAGTCTCTATTTATGGAAAAAGGTCTAGTATCAAAAAAATTATTAATTAAAGGCAGAGTCCAGGCTGTCTTCTATCGCGCTTGGCTCAAAAAAAACGCCGAAAATGCAACAATGACCGGTTGGGCTAAAAACCTGCCCGACGGCAGCGTAGAGGCAGTCCTCCAAGGAGAAAAAGAAAAAGTAGATAATCTTATTAAAAAATGCCGTCAAGGCCCGCCCCTGGCAAGAGTTGATGAAATTATTGTTAAAAAAGCAAGGCTGGATAAATCCTTGAAAAGTTTTAGAGTGAAAAGTTAAATTTATTTTTTTCCAAAAAGTCGAGCAAAAAATCCAGGTTTTTTTGTTTCTGTTGACCCAGCAGTCGGCGCTTTAGCTTGTGGAATACTCTCTGCTGGCGTGGGAAATTCCTCCGTTCTAGCTGGTGGTTGGGCACTTCCGGCATATCCGGTTCCCACGCGCTCAGGCGCTTGTTCCGCAAGGGTTTCGTGTGCGACTTTACCCGCTAAATTGGGAGGAAAGTGTCCTTCGTGGGGATCTCTGGTTGATCCTGCGGTTTCTTGTGCCCTTTCTATTATTTGACCAACATCGGCATTTGCACGAGGGGCTTCTGCTCCAAAAGTTTCTGTTACAGGAGGTGCACCACCGGGTGCTACTGGTTCTTGAGTTTCTATTCCATTATCCATATATTTACTTAACCACAAACTATCAAATCTTGTCAACTAATCCTTGAATCTTGCCTCCCAAAAGTATAAAAATAACTAAGGCGGCAAAAAACACATGTTGAAAAAAGAAATCACCTTCCACTTGCTTTTTTTATTAATCATTTTTACAATCACGACGCTTATTAAGCGTTGGTTCGTAAGCCCCGTCTATTTACTCTTTTGGCTCGGAGGAATTGTTGGCACATTTCTGCCTAATCTGGACCATGCTATCTATGCATTTTTCTTACGTCCGCACGAGCTTACTAGTCAAAGATTTGTAGCTTTTATCAAAAACCGCAAATTTATTAGCGCTTTAGAGCTCATGCAAACCACAAGAGACGAAAGGCAAAAATTAATTTTTCATT
The DNA here is from genome assembly GCA_002329465.1 of Candidatus Woesebacteria bacterium UBA1430. Taxonomy (GTDB): domain Bacteria; phylum Patescibacteriota; class Microgenomatia; order UBA8517; family UBA8517; genus UBA1430. Next base: position 48,223 of record DCTW01000007.1, read on the forward strand.
CAAGCCTTTTTCAGATATTTTTTGTTATATTCGCATTCTGGGTTATCAGCGCTTCGGGAAGTTTGTTTGGAAGGGGTTTGGTAACAGCATTTTTAATACATCTTTTTGTTGATCAGGCTCAGGATTTTCAAAAAAGAGGGGACATTAAAAATTGGTTTCAAGGTATAAATCTTACCCTCACAAAAGACCAAGAAGTATTATATCTTGTGTCTAACCTTCTCATAATCCTTGTCGTGAGCTTTCTTTTCTAGCGCAAGTGGTCTATATTAAATTAAGGTCATAATTTGCACTTGGCCTAAGGTTTTAATTGAAATAAATTTTGCTCTATATGAAAGTCTTGATGTTCGGCTGGGAATTTCCGCCCCACAACAGCGGCGGACTTGGAGTAGCCTGTCAGGGTCTTGCAAAGGCTCTTGGGCAATACGCTGATTTAATTTTCGTTTTACCCAAAAAGCTTGATATAAAACCAAACGGAAAATTTAAATTAATTAGCGCGGACATAGAAAACATCTCCCTAAAATTTATTAATAGTACGCTTATTCCTTATATTACATCGGAAAAATACTACGGATTGAATCGAAACAAAAAATCCGTTTACGGACGAACGCTTTTCGAAGAAGTAGAAAGATACGCGGAACTAGCCGGAGAAATTGCCAAAAAAGAAAGCTTTGACATAATACACGCGCATGATTGGCTAAGCTTTGGTGCAGGAATAAATGCAAAAAAGGCAAGCGGTAAGCCCCTTGTTGCTCACATTCACGCAACCGAAATAGACAGAACAGGCGGAAACATAAATAAACAAATCTACGAAAAAGAAAAAGAAGGCTTGGAATACGCAGACCGCATAATTTCTGTAAGCGAATTTACCAAAAACATTCTTCTTAATCACTACCAAATACCCTCTGAAAAAATAGAAGTTGTCCACAACGGTATCGATTTGGCAAATTATACCCTTTCCGCAAATACAGACTTAAGCTTCAAAAAACTCAAAAGCTTGGGTTTCAAAATAGTCCTTTTTGTAGGAAGAATAACAATCATGAAAGGGCCGGACTACTTCGTCCACGCAGCGCAAAAAGTATTGAAGCATAACCCCAAAACACTTTTTGTCATGGTCGGGTCAGGGGATATGGAAGGCCAAATTATCGATCAGGTAGCAAAGCTTGGAATTTCGGATAAATTCTTCTTCACGGGCTTTCTAAGAGGGGCTGATTTATCAAAAGCGTTTAAAGCAGCGGATCTCTTTGTTATGCCTTCAATTTCCGAGCCGTTTGGCCTTACCGCTCTTGAATCGCTTATTCACAAAACCCCCGCAATCGTTTCAAAACAATCCGGAGTATCGGAGGTATTAAACCAGGTAATGAAAGTTGATTTTTGGGATACGGATGAAATGGCAGATAAAATTTTATCCGTTCTAAAATACAAAAGCCTGCATAAAGAAATGAGCACAAATGGCGAAAAAGAAGCAGCCTTTTGTTCCTGGGAGAGCGCTGCGCAAAAATGTATTAATATTTATAATAAATTAGCCATTAATCATTAGTCATTAATCATCAAGCTATGAGCTCAATCTGCATTTATTTCCAAGTCCACCAGCCAAGAAGAATCAAAAGGTTTAGAATTTTTGATATCGGTAAAGAGGAGGATTACTTTAAAGACGATTCCAATACAAACCTAAACAATAAAAAAATTATCGAGAAAGTAGCCTCAAAGTGTTATATTCCTACAAACCACTTGCTTCTTAGTCTATTGAATAAACACCCCGAATTTAAAGTGTCATTTTCCTTTTCCGGCCTTGTACTCGAGCAGCTAAAAGAGTATTCACCCAAAGCACTAAGTTCTTTCCAAAATTTAGTGGCCACAAAAAAAGTGGAGCTTTTAAGCGAAACATATTATCACTCTCTCTCCTTTTTGTATTCAGAGGAAGAATTTAAAAGTCAAGTTGGTCTCCACAAAAAAATTATCAAAAAACTTTTTGGCGTAACACCCAAGGTTTTTAGAAATACAGAGCTAATTTACAATAATGACCTGGCAAAACTCGTAGAAAAAATGGGATATAAAGGCATCTTGGCAGAAGGTGTGGATAACGTTTTAGACTGGAGAAGTCCAAATTTTATATATAAGCCAAAGGATGCAGATATCGCGCTTCTTCTTAAAAACTACCGTCTCTCAGACGACATTGCGTTCAGGTTTTCCGAAAAATCTTGGAAAGAATACCCGCTCACAGCGGAAAAATTTGCAAACTGGATAAATGCAGTTAACGGTAACGGAGAAGTAATAAATCTTTTTATGGATTACGAAACTTTCGGTGAACATCAATGGGAAGACACGGGCATTTTTAAATTTCTAGAGAAACTTCCCTCAGAAATTCTTAAACATCCGGACAACGATTTTGTAACGCCAAGCGAAGCGATCAAAAAATACAAACCCAAAGACGAGCTTGATATACCGGAGTTTATTTCCTGGGCAGACGTAGAAAGAGATCTCTCCGCCTGGCTTTCAAACTCAATGCAAAAAGACGCTATCCACAAGCTCTATTCTTTAAGGGAAAAGGTAATAAATTCGAAAAACAAAAGTTTGATCAGAGACTGGAGACTGCTTACGGCTTCCGACCACTTCTATTATATGTGCACCAAATGGTTTGCGGACGGAGATGTGCACAAATATTTTAACCCCTATGATACGCCGTATGACGCGTTTCGCTATTTTATGAATGTTTATACCGATCTAAAGCTTCGTGTTAATAAAAAACAATGAGTAGATCACTAGTACTTGGAAACGGAAGCATACTGGTAGGCATCGATAGTTACGCCCGGATAAGGGATTTCTATTTCGATTACGTTGGCCTTGAAAATCACATGGGAGAAAATTCGCTTAACAAAATCGGAGTTTTTGTGGACGAAAAAATAAGCTGGCTTGATTCCGGAGAATGGGAAATAATCATTGACTACAAGCCCGAAACGCTAGCAGGAAGTATTACGGCAATCAACGAATCATTGGAATTAGAGCTTCATTTTCTCGATGTTGTCTATAACGAAAAAAATATTTTTCTGCGCGAAATAACTGTTAAAAATCTTGCCAAAAGGGCAAGAAACATTAAAGTTTTCTTAAACCATCAATTCAGAATGTACGGAATCGAAAAAAAAGACACGGTTTATTTTGATCCGGAAGACGAGGTAATTATCCACTATAAAGGCAGAAGAGTTTCTTTAATTGGCGGAGTAATGGATGATAAAAACGGTTTTTCCGATTATAGCGTAGGTCTTTCCGGCATAGAGGGCAGGGAAGGGACATGGATGGACGCGGAAGATGGGTCTTTACAAAAAAACGAAATAGAGCACGGCTCTGTAGATTCAACCATAGCCTTTGAAAAAAGCGCGGATTCAAGCGCAAGCTTTTCGTTTATAGTCTGGGTAGCTTTTGCAAAAACTCTCGACAATGTCAAAAAAATTAATCTGTACATTCTTAAAAAAACTCCCGAGCACCTTCTTGAATCGGCCCAAGACTTCTGGTATGCATGGCTGAACAAAACAAATTTTGACTTTTGCGACCTTGATAAAGAAATAGTCGATCTTTTCAAAAAATCTCTTTTAATCATGCGCACACACGTTGACAATACGGGTGCAATAATTGCATCAGGAGACTCTGAGCTTCTGCGTTACGGCAGAGACAACTATTCGTATGTCTGGACGCGCGATGCGGCACAAGTAGCACTTGCTCTTGATATGGCAGGCTATCACGAAGTTTCCAGAAAATTTTTTGAATTTGCAAACGAGGTAATAAGCGAGGAGGGTTACTTCTTCCATCGCTACCGCTGCGACAAATCATTAGGCAGCTCATGGCATCCATGGATTTCGGATGGTCGCCGCCAGCTTCCTATTCAGGAAGACGAAACAGCTCTTGTAATCTACGCACTCTGGAAGCACTATGAGAATACAAAAAATCTTGAATTTATAGAAAGCATTTACAATTCACTTATCAAAAAAGCATCAAATTTTATGCTCGGCTTTAGGAATGAACTTAAATTACCCTTCCCAAGCTACGATCTCTGGGAAATGAAATATGGAATAAATACCTTCACATCATCCTCGGTTTATGCAGCCTTAACAGCAGCCTCAGAATTTGCAAAACTTCTTGGTAAAGAAAACGACGAAAAGTTATTCCGTCAAGGTGCCGATGAGCTAAAAGAGGCGATTACTAAAAATCTTTATAACGATAACGCCCGCTACTTTTATAAACTTATAGATATCGTCGAAGGAAATATAATTCACGATGAAACCGTTGATTCAAGCAGCCTTCACGGAATATCTTTTTTTGAAGTCCTTCCAATAAATGACAGCAAATTAGAAGAAGCATACAAGGTTTTTAATTCACACTTAAGCTGCAGTAGCGGGGTCGGTGGCATTGCCAGGTTTGAAAACGATGAATATTTCAAAGATCCAAACACCTCTTGTCCGGGCAATCCCTGGTTTATAACTACGCTTTGGAAAGCACAATACGAAATCAAAAAAGCACAAAGCAATAAAAATCTCAACGAAGCAAAAAACATTCTAAAATGGGTTACAAATAAAGCGCTTTTTTCCGGCATTCTTTCCGAACAAATTCATTGGGCAAACGGGAACCAGCTTTCAGCCTCTCCTTTAGTTTGGAGCCATGCGGAATTTGTAATAACCGTAATAATGTATATAAATAAATATGACAAAGCCTAATTTGCCGTATCTTCTGATTGATATAGGAGGAACATATACAAGACTTACGGCGTGCAAAAACGGCATAAGTTTTGTTGAGCCGGAAGTTTTTAAAACGCCCAAAAATTTTAGCAAAGCCATTAAAAAAATAAAACTGCATGCCGATAAATCTTTGGGAAACGAAAAACCAGGCATTGTTATTGCGGGAGTAGCAGGCCCATTAAATACGGATAAAAGCGCTCTTACAAACCCCCCAAACCTTAAGCCCTGGAGCGGTAAACCTCTTCGAAACAAACTCTCAAATATATTTGGTACACAGGTATTTCTAGAAAACGATACGGCAATAGTAGGCCTTGGCGAAGCGTCAAAAGGAGCAGGAGTAAATTACTCGATAGTTTCATATATTACCGTAAGTACAGGAATAAATGGGGCACGAATAATTGATAAAAAAATAGATAGAAACGCTCAAGGGTTTGAAGTGGGCCACCATATAATAGACGCAGATAAATCTATTCTTAAAAAATCCAAAGGAGAACTTGAAGACTTTATCTCAGGCCGGGAAATTAAAAAAAGATTTGATAAAGACCCTTTCGAAATCGAAGACAATAATATCTGGTCCGAGGTGGCAAAATACTTAGCAGTTGGTATCCATAACACAATTCTTTTTTGGTCCCCCGAAGTTGTAGTTCTCGGCGGAAGCTTAATGAAAAAAATTAGCTTAAGTGAAACAAAAAAGGAATTAGAAAAAATTATGAAAATACACCCCAAGCTACCCGAAATTAAAAAAGCCCAGCTAGGAAATTTCGGAGGCCTCTGGGGCGCGCTTGAGTACGCCAATTCCCTATGATTTTTAAAAACAAGCTCAAGTTTATAAAAGTTATCTATTTCATTTTTCTTCTGATACCGGCATTTTTAATACTTTCTCCCGAGAAAAAGACGTCCCCATCCTATCAAATGGGGCAATTATCAGGAGCCCTTGCGATTACCATGCTCTCAATCCAGTTTGTACTTTCATCAAGGTTCAAATTTCTAGAAAAGTCCGTAGGATACGATAAAATAATTAAACTCCATTCCCAAAACGCGAGGTTCATGCTTCTATTTGTACTGATACATCCGCTTTTTCTTTTTTCGGCAATAACCCCTTTCACGCTTGATTATTGGCAAGGCAAGCTTGCCCTCCTGCTTCTTTTAATAGTGGCCACAACAAGCATTTATTCCGATAAGCTAAAAATTAATTACGAAAACTGGAAAGTTATTCATAAACTAACCTATCTTATAGTTTTTTTGGGTTTCTTCCACAGCTTTACTGAAGGATCCGATATCGTTTCCCAAAGCCCGTTTTACTATTGGTGGCTTTTTCTTATGTTCTTAGTTATAGTCTCCGTCGCACACAGATTTAAAAAGCTTTATTTTAATAAAAATATTTATGAAGTAGTTGATATTAGAAAAGAAACAAACTCGGTGCGCACCGTCAGTCTTAGACCCCTAAGGGGCAAATTATTCAATTACAATCCTGCCCAATTCGCTTTCGTTACTTTTTACTCCGATGCTTTGCCGAAAGAAGAGCATCATTTTACAATAACATCCACCCCCGAGGAGGAGACTCTTTCCTTTACTATCAAAGAATCAGGAGATTTTACTTCAAAGCTCGGACTTCTTAAAAAGGGAGATAAAGCAAAGCTCGACGGTCCCTACGGAGCATTAAGCGAAAGCCTTGGAGAAGATAGCGCGCTTTTTATAGCGGCAGGCATTGGGATAACTCCGATAAAAAACCTCCTTTCTAAAGGCTCAAAGCTTATCTACGCCGTCAAAAATGAAAAAGAAATAGTCTTTAAGGATTTTTTGGAAAAAAAGGCTAAGAAAAATGAAATCGATCTTGTTTACGTTTTTTCTCGTAAACTACCCCCAAACATCAAATTCAAAGCCTACAAAGGGCATATAGATAAAAAAATTCTTGAAAAAGAATTCAACGGTTTTAAAAAGGTGGTTTTGGTAGCTCCTCCTGCATTAGTTAAAGCTTTAAAAAAAGATTTAATATCTCTCGGGGTCGAAAAAACAAATATCTTCATAGAAATATTCTCCCTAAAGTAAGTGCTTGTTGACTTATTCGTATTTTTCTTTGTATAGTGGGAAGCGTCAAGCTATGGCATTAATAGACATAACGGATCAAGATTTTCAGGAAAAAGTATTAAATTCAGACATTCCAGTATTGATAGATTTCTGGGCTCCGTGGTGCGGACCGTGCAAAATGGCAGCTCCCGCCCTCGAAGAACTCTCCGAAGCCTATAAAGATAAAGTCAAATTTTTAAAAATAAACGTTGACGAAAACCAAACAAATGCGTCAAGCCTTGGCGTCATGTCTATCCCCACAACCATTCTGTTCAATCAAGGAAAAGAGATAGGAAGACAAATTGGCTTTGCGGGCAAGCAAGCATTTGAAGATTTACTAAAGAAACTAAATTAAATCTGTTAATATAAAATCAAAGGAGGTGATAAAAATGGGAGACGACAATACTCAAAATCCAACCTCTCCAGCATCGAACATGGGTAGTGGAGTGCCTCAGTCGACAGAACCGACTGCACAAGTACCACAATACCCATCTCAAACAAGTCAGACTCAGGTGACGGCAGATGAGCCAACGACGCCGGAAGCGCCTGTTACTGGCTCCGCAACCACACCCGAGCCAACACAGCCAGTCGAGCCGCAGTCAACTGCGAACATGGGTGGTTCAATGCAGGAACCCACAATGCCTTCTCAAAGTGGCGATGAAGACACAAACATTGGGGGTACGGGTTCGCAAGCATAAATGGCAATATTTGTTTATTAAACGAAGCGGGCAAGTTTGCTCGCTTCGTAAACTGCAATTATGAATGATTTTTTTGCACCAAAACCTAAAGAAAATGAGGCATGGGACGCTGCTATTATAGGTTCAGGCCCTGCTGGATTAACAGCAGCAATCTATTTAACGCGCGGCGCAGCTTCAACTGTTCTTTTTGCCGGAGATCAATGGGGAGGCCAATTAATGCTTACCACCCAAGTTGACAATTACCCAGGATTCCCCGAAGGAATTTTAGGCCCTGATCTTATGGACAAAATGCGCTCTCAAGCCGCTCGTTTTGGTACCGAAATAATCGAACAAAACGCTACTTCTTTAGAAAAAAAAGACAAAATTTTTATTATCAAAGCCGGCGAAAAAAGTTTTTCTTCCAAATCCGTCATAGTTACAACAGGCGCTAAAACACGCTGGTTGGGGATTCCTGGAGAAGATAGGTTGAGAGGAAAAGGAGTAAGCTCCTGCGCTCCCTGCGATGCACCATTTTTTAAAGATAAAAAAGTAGCAGTCATCGGAGGGGGAGATTCGGCAATGGAAGAAGCGCTGGTTCTTACAAAATATGCATCAAAAGTTTTTATAATCCATAGAAGAAACGAATTCAGAGCTTCTCAGGCAATGCAGGAAAAAGTTTTTAGTAACAAAAAAATTAACGTAATATGGAATAGCGAAGTAATCGAATTTCTCGGCGAGGATAAGCTCAGAGAAGCAAAGATCAAAAACAACGAAACAAAAAAAATCGAGCAAATGGGTATAGAAGGCGCGTTTGTAGCAATAGGTCACGATCCAGCAAGCGAAATTTTTAAAGGAATTCTGGAACTGGACGAAAAAGGCTATGTCAAAAAATTTGAAAAAGACGGCTTCAAAACCGCAACAAGTCAAAAAGGGATCTTTGTAGCAGGGGATGTACATGACTATCACTATCGCCAGGCGGTAACAGCAGCAGGCTTTGGCTGTATGGCAGCAATGGACACGCTAAATTACCTAGACAAAGATACTCCGTCTTGGTAAGAAAAAAATTAGTTTAAACTTTCAAGGGTTTTATAAGAAACTACCGCAGCACTTCCCCAGACGTTAAATGATTTATTAATCCCAAGCATAGGAAGCTCAACTATTACATCAGCCACTTGGAGAACCTTACTTGAAACACCCCTTGTCTCGTGCCCAAGAACAAGAGCAACCGGAAAGTCTGGCCGTAAATTTTTATAACTAACGGATTTTGGATCCTGCTCTATTGCTATTATTTGGTATCCGCGGTTTTTAAGCTCGTCAATTACTTCCACTGCACTATTTCGTTTTTCCCAAGGTACCCAGTTTTCAGTACCCACAGCAGCTTTGTGGATCCTTGCTGACGGCGGGTGCTCCATCTCTCCGCAAAGATACATTTTTTTGGCGGCAATAGCATCCGCGAGCCTAAACAAACTCCCTATGTTGTATGTATCAAGTATTTCATCCAGCACAAAAACGATCGGATTTCTTTTGATCTTTTTTATATCTTTCTCGCTTGGCAAAGAAATTCTAAGCTCTGCTGCATTCTTTTTTTTCACCACGCTATTATATCAGACTTCAATAATTTCGCGCCCGTTTGTATAATAATATTTTGTCATGAAGGATACGGTAATCGAAGTAAAAAACCTTGTTAAAAAATATAAAAAAGCAAACACCCCTGCCGTGGACGGAATATCTTTCAATGTCAAAAGGGGTGAATTTTTTGCGCTTCTTGGCCCAAATGGTGCGGGAAAGACAACAACAATATCAATTCTCACAACCATACTTAGTAAAACCGAGGGGGTAGTTAAAATTGCGAATTACGACATAGAAAAAGAGGCCGATAAAATTAGAAAAAGCATAGGAATAATTTTCCAAAACCCAAGTCTTGACCTAAATCTTACCGCAGAAGAAAATATTCGTTTTCATGCCCTTATATACGGTCTTTACCCATTCCGCCCTTCATTTTCTCTAATGTCCGAAGAATATCGCCGAGAAGTTATCAAACTCGCAGAAATAATAGGTATAAAAAACGACATTACAAAACCGGTTAAAACATTTTCGGGCGGCATGAAAAGAAAGCTGGAAATAGTAAGAAGCCTGATCCACAAACCCAAAGTACTCTTTCTTGACGAACCAACCTCTGGCCTCGATCCGGCAAGCAGAAAAAATCTTTGGAAATATCTCCAGGATATTAGAAAAAAATACAAAACAACCATTTTTCTTACAACGCACTATCTGGAGGAAGCGGAAGACGCGGATAGAGTTTTAATTATCGACCAAGGAAAAATTGTAACCCTTGGAACCCCAGCAAAAATCAAAAAAGACCTGATAGATAGTTCAATCATACTAAACGCGAAAGACAAAGCTGCTTTAAGATCCGAGCTCGACGCTATGAAATTAGATTACGAAGGACACGGACCGTTTAAAATCAAATTGAACGGTAAAAATGCCCAGGAAATAATTAAATCCATAAAGTCGGATCTTACTTATCTTGATATCAATAACCCAAAGCTTGAGGACGCATATCTCAAATTAATAGCAAAAGGAAATAAATGATTCATCAAATTACAGCTATTTTCACAATCGCGCAAAGAGATTTTACAAAGCTTTTGAGGGATCGTGCCCGTATTTTGGCAACTTTCATATTTCCATTTCTTTTTATAGGAATTCTTGGCACAAGCCTTGAGTCAAACCTTCCACCTGATATCGGTTATAGCTTTAAAGTGTTCGTATTCACGGGTGTTCTTGCCCAAACGCTTTTCCAATCAACCGCCTCAGGAATAATTTCTTTAATAGAGGATAGGGAAAACGACTTTTCTCAAGAAATCTTTGTTTCTCCGATCTCAAGATATTCAATAATCATTGGAAAAATATTGGGCGAAACCATGGTTTCAATGACGCAGGGCTTAGGCATAATCGCCTTTGGTTTACTAATAGGCGTTCCGCTTTCTTTGGAAAAGCTTATTCTCATGTTTCCGGCAGGATTAATGGCATGCCTTTTTGGAGGTGCATTCGGGATTTTAGTGCTCTCAAATCTCAAATCACAAAGAGCTGCAAATCAAATCTTTCCCTTTATTATTTTTCCTCAATTTTTTTTGGCAGGCGTCTTTAATCCCATCAAAAGCCTTCCACCCCTTCTTCATATTCTCTCAAGAGCAATGCCTATGACCTATGCGGTTGACCTTATGAGGGGGGTGTACTATGCAAATTCTCCGGAAAAAAATCTAATCGTACTCCACTCAATTAGCTGGAATACTCTGGTTATATCCGTCGTTTTTATGATATTTCTCCTTTTAGGAACAGCTCTTTTTATAAATAATGAAAAAAATAAATAACACGTTTTTTTCTATTGACAAATACCCTAGAGTAATACTATATATTATGGTAATAAACAATGTCTGAATTTGAGCAAACAGTAGGAGAAATTGTTGGGCACATAAAAAGGAGTAGGGATGGTTTTGGTCAAGGATGGGCAGAATTCCACGCTGCCGAAGAATTATATAAAACCGCAAAAGAATTAAGAAGGCAGATGCTTCAAGAAATTCTTGGTCAAAATGATCTGGCAATTTGTCCCGGGTATCATGGTTTGCAGGAAGGTTCAAACAAGCCAGCGGCCGAGCAGTTGGGGATTTATCCACGTTCTCAAATGAGGCTTTATTTTTTTCAAGACCCAGTTTTCGAAAGAGAGGGAGAGTACGGAACCGATTTCTTCGGTGCTACGTGGTTAAGTTTGCTTTGTCCGGAGCATTTTCCAGAAACTGACGAAATATATCGCCAGGCTGAAACAGGTACTGAAATAAAAAGCGAAGTGATTCGGGATGGCGATAGATACATTCTTCATGTAAATGGAGAGGATATTACGGATTTTGTAAATAGGGGTGGAGCACACATTAATCTTAATGGCGTTACCCATCCGGGAGAAGAAATATATAGACATTTCAACTTACCGGACTTACCCGAAAAACCCAGCTTAGATTCGTTAAAATTTGGAAAATAAAAACTTCCCTTAATCTCTCCAACAATGGCTGCCTACTTCTGTAGGTATTATAACTGCCTTAGAGAAGATTGTTAAGGCATTTGAGGACACTGTTCAGGTTCAATTAATCAAGGAGAGATGGGAAGAAATTAAAACTTTACAAGTTCCGGCACTAGCTGTCTAATTCTGTTCTAATATTCTCTAGGAATTCAACTTCTTGCTGAAATAAATGAGGAGTAGCTTCATCTATGGTAAACCAACCGGTTGTTTCCTCTGGATTATTTTGCTCAAAGTTGGGGGTTTTCATTAAATAGAAATGGATATCTTTCAAAACCACATTTCCATTGTCCTCCACAGCTGGTCTGTTTATACTTCCCAACTTCTTAATAATAGTTATATTTAAAAATCCGGTTTCCTCTTTCATTTCCCTAAGTGCCGTTTGTTCTAATGTTTCACCATCCTCAATATGACCTTTAGGTAATACTAAATCACCGTTTGGAAAAGTAACAAAAAGTATTTTCTGTTTTCCATCAACAACTTGTGTAATAATTCCTCCCGCAGACACTGCTTTACCAATTTGCAATTTCTCAAAAAACTTTTTCGTTGCTGGCCATACTTTATCGCTTTTTATAATTTGCTCCTTAGTAAACCACTTAACGTCACCAACTTCGTCTTTTTGAGGATTAATTTCTTTTACTACCGCACTACAAATCCACCAATAAGTTAATTGGTCTTTAACATCACCTTTTGATTTTTCAACTTGCTTTAGAGGAATGACTTCAAATCCCAGCTCCTCATTAATTTCTCTGATTAGAGCTGTCTTTATATCTTCGTCTTCCTCCAAATGTCCGCCAGGTGGATAGTAAAAACCTGTAAATTCACCAAAATCTCTCTTTGAACTCATCAATAGAAATTCTGCTTCCTCGTCTCTGTTTAGTCTTGGAATAATTCCAACCACAACTTTTTTTGTCATAATTTTTAGGTTCTAATAGCGGAAGTGTGCTGCCCGGCAGGGATTCGAACCCCGATTAACGGCTCCAAAGGCCGCTGTCCTACCGTTAGACGACCGGGCAATGTTTACGCTATTTTACCATCGAGCACTTTTCTAATCTAGTTCACAAATCCATTTAAAGGCAGAAGCTGCCCATCCTCTTGTGTGCAGACAGAAGGATCAACCTGCATTTTTTTTGGAACAATAACTCCAATATCACCAAAAACCTTATTTACCTCATTCTCCGAAATGGTCCAAGGCCGAACAATGCTATATGTAGGGACATCGTTCCCGGGGGCTATTTGGATAACTTTTTTCCACCAAAAAAGATAGCGGTATCCATAAGAAACGCCAAGTTCGCCGATATAATTAATACCGACGCATGGATAGTTGTTTTCCCTAACACTTTCTTTAATAAAAGTAACAGCACCAAGTTTATCTTTATATTCACCATGTACTTGTTTTTGGTTTAACGCCGAAAAGTTTATTAGAACAAAAAATCCCAAAAGAAAAACTGCCGGGGAAAAAAATCCCTTGATTCTTATTACAAACGAATAAAAAATCCCAAAAAGAGTAACGGACAAAACAATCAAATTATTAAAATAGTATTCACTCATCGCACGTTTTGAAAAAAAGTGAACAGCAATTGTTAAAACAACCCAGGCGATAAAAATTGCTGCTTCCTCCCGTTTTATTTTTTTTAAACCCCAAAGCCCAAAAACAAGCAGGAAAAATCCTGCGAAAGAGTAGGGGAATATGCGGATATTGCTAAAAGGCTCCCGAAGCACGCGGTCTATATGCTCAATTATCACATAGAGCTTATAATACCCGCTTCTAATCTCGGCATACTCTCCTCCGGAAGAAAAAGCCGTGGCAAGCGCATTTATCTGCCCAAACCCATGCCTTATCTCAAAAGCGATAAAAGGAGTGATAAGCAGAATAAATATGCCAAAAGAAAAATAAACCGCCCGTTTATGCGAAAAAAGGTTTTTTAGAGATCCCCGGGAAAGAAAAAACGCTAGTGGAACAAGAATCAAAAAATAAGGAATAAATGCAATATGAATATGCCAGATTAAGCCGAAAAGCACTATTAATATAGGTATCGCCCGGTAATCCTTTCGTAAAAGAATCATCAGACAATAAAAAAACCATACGCTCCAGAGAAGTGTGGGCTGAGTAGGAACAATCCATCTGTCAAGAAAGGCAATATTCGAGCTTGCGGCATAAATAACGCTCGCCGAAATAGCGGCATCTTTTCCGTAAAGTTTTTTAATAATCCAAAAAACGCTCATCAAAGTTGCCATGGAAATAACGGTAATTGGTATGGCAAAGGACAAAGGATTCATGCCAAAAAGCCAAAAGAAAAAAGCCATTATGTAGTAATAAATTGGACCTATAAAAAGTCCTGTAATACTCGTTTCCTGTCCGATCAGTCTAAAATGTTTGTCAACCAAAATATCCTTTGCAATAAAGGCTTGAAGATCCTGCTCATGCCCGTATCCGTAAAGCTCCTCAAATCGAAAAATTCTAAAAAACAAACCCAGCAAAATTATTACCATTAATATGTAATTTTGCCGAATCAGCTTAAACATAATTTTATGTTAATCCATCAAAGTTGATTAAGCCACCCCCGCTAAGGTAAAATAGTTCTGTTCTTTAAATGAAATGGGTCGCTAGCTCAATTGGCAGAGCACCAGCCTTTTAAGCTGAGGGTTCTGGGTTCGAGTCCCAGGCGACTCACAATGTGCTATCATTCTTCTAAATGCCGGTTGTAGTTGTTAAAGATAAAGTCAGCAAAAAAGGCATCAGAAAGAGCGCTTACATTAAGCAATATTCTCCATGCTGCCTACAGCTAATACAAATTTATATTTTAATTCATTATCGGCAATAAAAAAACTCTTGTTTTTACCCCATAATACCTAAATAATAAAATGTGAGTCGTGAGCACTTCATTACAACAACATTTTCATTAACAGCACTCGCTCTGATAGCCTCTGCAGGCTTTGAGCAATCGGTTAGGAATGAAATATTAAAAAAAGAGCACTCGTGCGGTATATGTGGCAATCAAAAAAGCCTTACTGTGCACCATATCGTACCCGACAGCCTGGAAAACGGTAAAGATAACCAAAGCCCCAAAAATTCAATCGATCCTTATGTAAAATTTTTTCAAGAGGTGTACAAAGAAGAAATTTTGCCCATTATCCCCCCTGGCATACTTGGTGATTTTAGAAGAGCCGTAAAAAAAAGAATAAATTCACAAGCAAACGGAGTCGTCCTTTGTATGGGGTGCCATAGAAGGCTTCATCAAAATTTTAATCCAAACTACGACAGGAATTTTTTCGATTCTGATTTGGGGTACGATCTATCAGAAGAATCTTTGGTTCAGTTTATGTTGGACAAAATCATTAACCCGGCTCTTAGAGATCTATCACTAGATATCTAAACGACTTAGCTAAGTGACCCCACCGGGATTCGAACCCGGGTTTGCGGGATGAAAGCCCGCTGTCCTAGTCCCCTAGACGATGGGGCCAAGTCTTTTCAATACCTCCTCTTCTCTTTTTATTGCGGCGGTTTTTAATATATACGCTTCATAGTATATCAAATTGTAGGGAGCTTTTGTCTTTGTATATCTTGATCTAAGTTTATTATGTTGTTTAATTCTTTTCTTAAGATCACTGGTATAACCTACATAAGTCGAGTTATCTTGGCTGCTTTTAATAAAGTAAACGTAATACATTCAGTAGGCTATAAATGAAAGCCCGCTGTCCTAGTCCCCTAGACGATGGGGCTGTTTTATCACCCTTGAAACAATATTGCACACTCTGATATAATACCTCCACTACAAAGTTAACTTCCCTCTCCTTTTGGAGAAAGAAGGGGGTAACAACTCCAGGTAGAAAATTGAACCTTGACAATCAACTAACGTCTGAAAGCAACTTTGGGCGCTTCTTGCTTTTTAGCAAGATTCGTCACTTTTTGAGGGTTTGATCCTGGCCCAGGGTGAACGCTGGCGGCGTGCATTAGGCATGCAAGTGGAACGGACGCGACTCGCAAGAGTTGCGTCAGTCGCGAACGGCTGAGTAACGGGTAGGAATCTACCCCTTGGTGGGGAATACCTCCGCGAAAGCGGGGTTAATACCGCATAAACTCGTGCATAGCACGAGGAAATTCCAATTAACAAATTCCAAATAAATCTAAAATTTTAATTTTCTAAACTCAAAACATTTTGAATTTAGGATTTAAACATTAATTATTGTTTGCAATTTGGTGCTTGAAATTTGGGATTTTCTCTTGCTATGCAAGAGTAAAGAGCGTAACTGCTCGCCGAGGGAGGAGCCTGCCCCCCATCAGCTTGTTGGTAGGGTAACGGCCTACCAAGGCTACGA
>DCTW01000008.1:0-20045 GCA_002329465.1 Candidatus Woesebacteria bacterium UBA1430
ACCGATTGAAGTAAGAGAAATAGGAAAAGACAAATATGAAGTTATAGATGGGGCGAATAGATTACGTGCCTGCATAGAAGCCGGATTAACAGAGGTTGAATGTGTAGTTTCGGATTATGACGATACCCAGGCACGATTTGAAACCATAGCCAAAAATAAAATTAGAGGCACAATCAATCTAGTTAAAGCAGCCAACCTCATATCTGAATTAAATAAAACTCTTGCTCTAGACGATATTGAAGAACGGACATTTTACAACAGACAGGAACTTGAGGACTCGCTACGACTCTTGGAAATACCAAAAGATTTTGAGATGAACCTCCAAGAGGTGGCAAAGAAAGAAGAATTAGAAGCTCCTGTTACAGTGCAATTTGTAGTCACTAAAGAACAAGCTGAAATTATTGAGCAAGCAGTAGAAATGGTTATTAAAAGAGAAAAAGTAAAACGAGGCAGAGCCTTGGAGTTAATATGTGCAGATTTTATGTCCGGAGCATAAACTCTTTGAACTCTATTGAAATGTTCATATTAAGATCAGATACGCCCTTGAGAGTCTATAAAAGCAACGAGTTGAAAGTGAAAATTCTTTCAGAAATCTAACGAAAATATGGCCAATACTAATTTGAAACGAGAACAAACGATTATCCGCTGCGAAGACTATATGCTGCGCGGTTACGATAGGCCGAGTGAACTCTCGCAGTTGCTAAATGTTGCTTACAATACAGCCAAAGAATATATCGAGATCGTTAAAGCCAGATGGCAAATCCAGGGAGATCCGATTAAACGCGAAGCAGCCAGAGCAGAACTTATCAAAAAAGCGCAGGAAGTTATCAAGGAAAGCTGGATACTGAAATCAAATACTAAAAACAATATGGAGAAAATATCAGCCATGCGGGTTGTGCTGCATGCAATTGAAAGATTAACAAAGCTGCAAGGGCTGGATACTAACAATAGCGAAGATATGCCACTTCATATGTCGCTGGAGATCCAAAGACATAACCAGATAGTTTTACTTGCCGAGCAGCTCAATCAATTGCCTGCAGTTGAAAAAGATAAGGCTAAGGAAATGATAAGAGCAGAAATAACCAAAAGAAGAGCAAAAAGAAAGAAGGATGCAGCAGAAATACCTGAATTTTAGTAAAATTAAAAAGTAACGTAGTTAAAAAGTGTTGTGAAGTAATATGCAAAATGAAATTACATTAGATGAAGATGTCCAGCGTCTTGCCGGATTATTAAAGGCAAAGTCTAAAGATGGCGTTGAAAAACAATTAGTTATTTACTCCTGCTTTGATAAAAGACGGCCGCCACATTCATTGGTTTATAACGATCCAGATACTGTACAGGAATTGGGGTTAAGGGGCGTTTTGAAGATTGATAAAGTTGATAATAATGTTGATGAAAATGCAGAAGGATTTGCCGGCCCACCCTTTTACATTGTTACAGTGTCAGCCGAGAAACCCCTGCCTCTTCCACGAGGAGTCACCTGGCAAGAAATAGATGGTGGACTTACCATTTACTTTATTGACAATAAAAATATGGTATTCCCTAACATAAATGAAAAGTCAGCACAATATTTCCGAATGCTACTCGAAAGACATGGATTGCCTGTAAAACACGAGGATGTAATACAAAGAATTAAAGATGTTGAGTCCACTAAAGAAATCAGAAGTTTGGCACAAACTGTAAAAGAGAAAATAGCACACCACACGCTTCAATCACGGATCAAATTAGACACAAAGCACCAATCAGCATACACTCTCACGATTACATTTAGCCATAAAAAGTAACTTGATGCTTACTTGACGAAGCTATCAAGTAAATTTACTTCTAGTTTTTATCCTAGCTTGACGTTGACTCGATAATACCCACGTTCTCTATCCTGAAAGTAGGCCAGAAATTGGCCTATTTGAAAGAAAGGTGGAGAACAAAATGAATTTTAAAGTAGAAAAAATTGAATTTATCCCTATCAGTCCTCGTTCTGGTTTAGTGGGTTTTGCATCGTGTGAAATAGATGGATTACATTACGTTGGTGGCCTTGGTGTCTACACAAGCCTAGATAAACCTGGATCATATCGTGTTACTTTCCCCTGCAAAAAGTTGGCTAATGGCCAGTTAGTAAAACTTTATTTCCCAATTTCTGAAGAACTTACTCTTGCAATTTCTAGCGCAATAAATGCAAGGGTTAGTTCTTTATTGGATTCGGAGGGAGGTGAAAATTTATGAATAAATGTTTTATCTATGGACGAGTTTCCCGAAAACAGGCTGAAGACAGCAAGGACTCTCTCGCAAAACAAATTCAAATACTAAGGCGTTTTGCTAGTAAGAAAAAATTTGAAGTTGAGAATGTTTGCAGCGATCGGAGTACTAATAACATCATTGGAGGGCCAGGGTTTACTCACCTATTGGCAAAGGCAATAAATGGAGAAATCAAAACAATTCTTTGCCAGGATTATTCCAGAATAACAAAAAACTTTAGTGACTGGATTATTGTCAGATGGCTGCTTAAGAAACAAGGAGTCACCATCGTAACCACCGAGAGCACAAATGACACTGAATCACTAGGAAAACTTCTGGAAGGAATTTTATCTGCAGTGGACGCGTTAGATCGCAGCCTGCATGGGACAAAGACAGGAAAGGACAAACAACAAAAGAAGCAGTGGTTGTAACCATATTGGCCAGACGAGAAATTGTCTGGCTTGTTATGAGAACAACAGTAATAAAAATAAACAAGATAGGAGGTGATAAAAAATGGGCAAATTAAATGACTTTGCAAAGGAAAATTCAAGATTTTTCAAAATCTCAGATGGAGAGTCTATCGAAGTCGTTTTTGAGAGTTTTACAGTTGGCAAATCTTCGTTCGATCCGGAACGGGAAGTTGTTAGCTATTCTCTAAAAACGGACGAAGGTAAAAAAATTTGGAATAGCTCCTCACCAAGAGTAGCGTCTTTCTTTGACAAAGTGAGTCCCGGCCAGACTGTGCGAATTCACAGAACCGGCGAGGGAACTAACACTAAATACGACTTGGCAATTGTCGAAAAAGACAGTTCTGATGGCTTTCCCGAAGAACCAGAACCCAATGAGTAAAAGTTTTGAGTGTTTACATCTCTAGGCCGAGAGCTTAGTTCGCGGCCTAGGCTATGCAAATACAACAACAAAATAGTACCACAAATAGTGGGGCTAATCCAAAATGGCTGGAGATTGGTGAACAGTATCTTAATAAATACAAATTGCCGATCATTCCTATTGGCGGCCAAAAGATGCCGTTAATACCCTGGAAATTGTATCAAACACAATTTCCGAGTATTGATGAGATTAAATTATGGCTTAGCAATGATGGGTTTGCTGGTTTTGGGACTACAACAGGTTCGCTTTCTGGGATCTTGGTGTTGGATATAGATAATGGCGCAGATATTGACAGCCTAGTTTTTCCTGAGACACCTACGGTTAAGACGCCACATGGCGGATTGCATTACTACTTTAAATATCCAAAAGATAAAGTCATCAAAAATTATGCTGGAATTAGGCCAAAGATCGATATTCGAGCCGAAGGCGGAATGGTTGTTATACCACCAACCAAGCTAGCGGACGGCGGTATATATGAATGGATCAACGACTTAGATACTCCACTGGCAGAAATACCAGATTGGCTTTTAGACGCAATTGAGCAATCAAATTCCTCATTACTTGCAGCTGATATTTTGAATGGTGTTTCGGAGTCACGAAGAAACACTACTGCGACACAATACGCAGGACAATTACTAAAAGATCACGACATTAATGTATGGGATACAATCGTTTGGGAAAGACTAAAAGATTGGAACCTAAAAAACAAACCACCTTTGGCAGAAAATGAACTACGACAAGTATTTGAGTCAATCTCAAAGCGGGAAATAACAAAAAGAACTCAAAAGGATGAATTTTTGGGATTTGAGATTGAAACTCGTAGCCCAGACAGAATTTCTCTACAAAAGAATGGATTCAGATACGACATATTTTCGAATAGGGGCTATAGATTAGATTTGGGAATTTATAGAGAAGGAAAACTACTAAACAGAGATAACCTATTACTAACATCAAGTAAAGGTAGAGCCACTTTTATTAAGCATTGTCAATTCGGAGAAGCAAACTTAAGTGAAAAAGTAGCGCTTCAACTGATTGAACTAACTCAGGTGTTGGATGAGATCAATCATGAACGATCAAAACAGACTAACAAACCAGAAGAACGTCTAGCAGCAGATGAAATAGCACAAGCGGAGAAATTATTAAATTCTCCAACTTTATTTCATGAAATTCTTGAATTCATAAAGTGCTTGGGCGTTATCGGTGAAGAAAAAACGGCATTGACTCACTACATAGTTTTTACCTCTCGGATTACTGATGAGCCAATATCAGAAATCGTCAAAGGTGAATCATCAGCGGGTAAATCCTATGTAGTGGCAAAAGTAATGCTGATGTTTCCCAAAGATACTTACCGAGATTTGACGGATGCAACAGGGCAATCCTTTTTTTACGTACCAAAGAACTACTTTGCCCATAAAATTATTATCATTTTCGAAAAACATGGCAGTGAAAAGACAGATTACTCAATACGTTCTCTTCAGTCTGAAAAGAAACTCAAACTTCAGGTAACAATTAAAGATCCGGAAACAGGACAATTCACGGCTCAGGAAAAGGAAGTTGACGGCCCTGTCGGGTTCATATCAACAACTACTGAGGCCAAGATACATGCCGAAAATGAGACTAGGGTGCTGAGCATATATCCAGATGACAGTAGGCAACAGACTGAAAGGATACTAGAAATATCCGACTATAAATATAGGGGTTTGTCGGGGCCATCTGAGGACAAAGTAAAGAAATGGCAGAATATCCAGAGAGTTTTAAAGCCATACCCCGTGCTTATCCCTTTTGTTGAAGAAATTAGAAAAACATTTCCCAAGGAACCGGTACGAGTCAGAAGAGATTACAGCAAGTTTTTAAGTTTGTTGTCCGTTGTTACACTGCTTCATCAAAACCAACGCGCTAAAAAGACTATTGGTAAAACAGAATACTTAGTTGCGAGTATTGCCGACTTTTATATCACAAAAATCCTCTTTGAAGAGACGCTGCAAAAGACGATCTATGAACTACCACCAAAGAGCGAATTCATAATAAATGAGACAAAGAAATTAACAGGCGGCGCGTTGGACAATTTTTCTATCAGTGAATTGGCTAGAGCAATTGGCTGGGAATATGACACAACATGGAAATGGTTTAAGCCAGCCTATCATAAAGGGTTTTTCCTCCAAACGGATGAGCAAAAAGGCTCAAAAGGTGCCAGGTACAAATTAGCAGGTAAAGAAGTAACTGAATCAAAGTTACTTCCGGACGCTGAGGAGCTATACGAAATTGACAAGGATTGGCTGGGCAAAGCACAGGTATATCACCCGCTAACTGGTGAACTACTTTCTTTTGAAGAAACGGAAAGTACCGATGTGTTGATGACTTCGGAAGGAACATAACATAAAAGTTTTCTTTATTTTATATGGCCTCCAAGAGCAGCAACACATCAATACAAAATTATGAAATACAAACTAGTTCCAGTAAACAAACCAAAACAGACTATTCAGGCCTATTTAGAAGGGTTGTCGAATGACGAATTGCTCAAATTATATGACAAGACAAAGAACTGGCTTCTTGAGCATGAAGCCGAATCAGGGATAAATAATGCCCGTGACATTCACGGTGAACCATATGATCTTGAGCTGTATGAAAAAAGATTGCACCTATTGGAAAAGGTTGAGGATGAGGGCAAAAAGAGGCAGTTAGCTATCTTTTTACCAGATGAAGAAATTAAAAAGATTTTCGAAGTATGACTGTCAAAAACGAGAATATCAGCAAAAAACAGTCTATAACCTCTCAAGAGGACGAAGATACTCTTATGGTGGTTATTTGCGACTTGATAATAGACTCTTTCATCGAAAAGAGACACCGGACGAAAGGCACTAAAACACGGCATACTAAAGAAGAACTTAAGCCTATCTTTCGGGACTCAGATAGCCGTCTTAGCAAGTCTGAAAGGGCTTAAGTTCACTAAGACGGCTTTTTGAGTCTATGAATACAACAATCAAACCACGAAAACAGGCTATTCTATATCTCCGCTTTAGTGATAATAAACAAAAAGGCGGAACCTCAATTGAAGTGCAGGAAAATGCTGGTAGATCCTCTTGTGATGCCGAGAACCTTGAAGTAGTTGATGTCATAAAAGACGAAGCTGTTTCTGCAGATGCATCAAAGAGCAATAGAACGCTCCGTGTCGCTCATTTGCTTGAATTCTGTAAAGCACGGAAGGGCACTTTTGAAGTTTTGGTAGTGTACAAGCTAGACAGGTTCGCCAGAAGCCAGGAACAACACCATTGGCTTAGAGGGCAGCTTCTAAAAATGGATATTCTGCTTCGCTCGGCAACCGAAAAGATTGATGAATCTCCGTCAGGCAAGCTGGTAGAAGGAGTCCTGGCTGCTGTTAATGAATATGACAATGAAGTCAAACGAGAAAGAGTCAAGCTTGCTATGTGGGCCAGAGTAGCTCAAGGATTATGGCCCTGGGCGCCTCCTACCGGCTATATGTCAGATCCCGACAGACTACCCGATGTTAAATTAACACCTCATATAATCGACAGGACATGCGCGGATGCTGTTATTTATATTTTCGTCAGATTTTCCTCTGGAGTAGTCAGTAAAAATACAATCAGAAAAGAGCTAAACAAGAGAAAAATCAGAAACCACAGAGATAAATTGTTAAAGTTTTCAGTACAAACGATTGATAATATACTAAATAATGTGTATTACACTGGGAATTTAAAGGATGAAACGGGTAAAATAGTAGAGGGTAAACACGACGGACTGATAGATGCGACTCTATTCAGAAAATGCCAAGATGTTATGAAAGGTAGAAGCAACAACACCAATAAAGCCAGAAATAGATATAATCCCGATTTTCCACTGAGAAAGTTTGCCCATTGTGGCTTTTGCCATAGCCCACTAACAGCTGCATATTGTAAATCCGAACACTCCGGAAAGTTTGCTTACTACTGGTGTTACAACAAGGATTGCCAAAAATCCAGAAAATCTATCAAAAAAGGAGATATTGAGGGCGACTTTGGAAACTATCTTTCTCAAATTAAACCGACTGAAGATTTTATAAAACGATTTGATAAAGTGTTCATTCAAAGATATAAAGAGCGCGAGCAAGAGATCAATGGCGACTATCTAAGACAAATAGAAACTATCAAGAAGCTTCAGAAACACAAATCTTGGGTATTTGAACAAGGTAGCAAGGGTACAATCAGTGAAGAAACATTCAAAGAAGAGATAGCTAAAGCTGAGCAGAACCTCACCTTGGCAAAATCTGAGTTAAACGACTTACACAGTGAAGAGCTAGACATAGACGCCTTATTGGCCTATGCGTACGATTTTATTCGAACCGTTGAAAAAACTTGGTATGATGCTCCTTTTGAAGCAAAGGTAAAATTACAGAACTTGATATTCCCAAAAGGCGTAGAGTACGCAAATGGCAAGTTTTCGAACCCCAAAATATCCCCTCTTTTCAGCCTAATAGGTACTTTTGGTGCTGAAAAGTTAAATTTGGTGACCCTACCGGGATTCGAACCCGGATTACTGGGATGAGAACCCAGCGTCCTAAGCCATTAGACGATAGGGCCAGATTGCTCTATTTTATCACCGGAAAATACCAAACTCAAAAATTAAGAAATAACAGAAGTTGCTAAAACTTTTTGCTTTCTTTTCCCGTTATTCTTAGTTAATGACGAAAGCTTTTTTGTAAGCGCAATCTCCAAAACCTCATTCATCCTGTCAACAAACACAAATTTTATATCTCTCTTAACATTCTCGGGAACATCCTCCATATCCTTCTCATTCTCACGAGGCAAAATAATAGTCTTTAATCCCGCTCTATGCCCTGCCACAACCTTTTCCTTAACCCCTCCGATTCCAAGCACTCTTCCCCTGAGTGTAATCTCACCGGTCATTCCGACATCACGCTTTATCGAAATTTTTGTCAATGCAGAAACAAGCGATGTCATCATAGCTATCCCGGCAGAAGGACCGTCTTTAGGAGTAGCACCCTCGGGAACATGTACATGTAAATCAGTCTCTCGCCCGAATTCGGAAAAAAGCCCGAGTTCTTGCCAATGAGACCTCGTCCAAGTAAAAGCAGCTTTTGCAGACTCTCTCATTACATCCCCAAGCTGACCTGTTAATGTAAGCTTACCCTTCCCGGGCATAAGTGTAGATTCGATAAAAAGTATCTCCCCGCCGGTTGGAGTTACCGCAAGTCCAGTCGCAATACCCACCTCATCCTTTTCCTCAGCTATCTGTGACCGAAATTTGGCTGCACCCAAAAAACTCTTAACATCAATTGCTTTTAATATTTTTGGGTACTTTTTGCCCTCGGCTATACTTCGGGCAACTTTTCTACAAAGCGTGGCAAGCGTCCTCTCAAGCTCACGAACCCCGGCCTCTCTTGTATATTTCTTAATAACCTCATATATTGCCTGATCATCAATCTTAATCTTATAATCCTCAAGACCTGAAAGTCTAACCTGTTTTGGCCACAAATACTTCTTGGCAATATTAAACTTCTCATCCTCGGTATATCCGGCAAATCGGATTATCTCCATCCTATCAAGAAGGGGCAAAGGTATTGTGTCGGCAACATTTGCGGTGCAAATAAAAGTCACCTCACTTAGATCAAAAGGTACCTCAAGGTAGTGGTCCGAAAACTCCTTATTCTGCTCCGGATCAAGTATTTCAAGCAAAGCAGACGACGGATCTCCCCTATAATCAGCTCCGAGCTTATCAACCTCATCAAGCATAAACACAGGATTTTTGGTACCAGCATCCTTAATTCCTTGGATAATTCTACCGGGCAAAGCACCAACATACGTTCTCCTATGTCCCCTCAGCTCTGCTTCATCACGCACGCCCCCCAAAGACACTCTCACAAACTCTCGTCCAAGAGATCTGGCAATTGATTTACCGATAGAAGTTTTACCTACACCCGGCGGTCCTATAAAACAAAGAATCGTAGGATGCGATTTATTATTATCTTTCTTACCGTTTTTTCTTCCATTTTCCTTAAGTTTCATAACAGAAAGGTACTCAAGAATTCGCTCCTTCACCTTATCAAGGCCGTAGTGGTCATCGTCCAAAATCTTTGCAGCTTTTTTTACAGACACCTTTTTGTTTGAAATCTTTGACCATGGCATATCACAAAGCCAATCCAAATAATTTCGTATATAGGCCCCCTCAGGGTTGTGGGGAGACATCAGCTCAAGCCTCTTAAGCTCTTTGAGCGCCTTCTTTCTTGTATCCTTTGGCATCTTCGCCTTATTTATCTTTTCTTTAAATTCAACGACCTCACTGTCGGCACTTTCATCATCCTCGCCAAGCTCCTCCTCAATAGTCCTTTTCTTTTCACGAAGCATGGCTTTCTTCATCTGTTCCTCAAACCTCTTTTGAGTTTTTGTAGAAATAACACGTTCAAGCTCCAAAACATTAACCTCATGATTTAATAGCTCGAGTACACGCTCAAGCCTCGCTTTTACAGAAAGCATCTCAAGCAGTTTCTGCTTCTCCCTTGGCTTTACATCCAAAAGGGCAGCCACGGAATCAACCAGTTCAACAGGCTCAACTTGTCTGGACATTATCCTCATAATTGTTGGTACATCAACGCCCTTACCCATATTTACAGCCTTTTTGAAAAGCTCTGAAAGTTCGCGTGCAAGCGGTTCAACAGAAGGTTCACCCACTTCCTTTTCTTTTATCTCGGTTATTTTAGAAACCAAGTATGGCTCGGTCCTTAATATATCCTCAAGATTAATCCTACTTTGGCCTTTCACCATCGCATGTATCTCATTTTCAGAAGACATCATCTGAGTTATTGTGGCAACAGTACCTACTTTATATAAATCACTAAGCTCAGGATCAATTTTACGCGGATCTTTTTGATTAAAAATGGCGATCACGCGATCAGCCTGAAAAGCTGCGTTTACGGCTGCTACTGATTTCTCCCTCCCGAAAGACAAAAAGGAATCCGTATGAGGAAAAACTACAGACCCCCGCATCGCAACGGTTGGTAATTCTCTATAAACTTTTGTTTCCTTCATTATTTCAATTCAATGTTAGCAGTCTATTATAATGAGTGCTACATGTCAAGCTCTTTTTATAAACCTGATGTTTTCAAAAAACAAAGCTACAAATATTCCCAAAAAAGCACCTATTAATATATCAATCGGATAATGAACATAAGAATAAATCCTGCCTATACCAAAAATTAAAGATACAAGAAAACTTATTATACCAAACTTTCGATTAGCAAAAAAAACAAAAGTCGAAGCCGAAAAGCTTATGGAAGTATGAAGCGAAGGAAACCCTGAAAACGAGTTTAAACCCGCAGATGGAAAGTTTCCATTCAAAAAAAACGGTCTAGGCAATAAAAAAAGCTCTTTTATCAATGAGGTAAAAAATACGGTAGCTGCCATTGCAGCCAAAAAATTAACAAGCCGGCTTCCACCAACCGTTGCCAAGTAAAAAAGAGCAAAAAAAACCACCAAAAAAGCGCCGTAAGTATTAAAAAAAATGATTAAAGAATTGTCAATCATGTATCACCACTCGAGTGCCCGGATTGCCGGGACTTGAAAAAACAGATGTTTTTCCCGAAGGAAGCTCTGGAAATGTCCAATAATAAAGCTCTCGGGCGACATCCGTCGGCAAATTTACACAACCATGGCTTCTCGGCGTTCCAAAATCATTGTGCCAATAAGTTCCATGAAGGCCATATCCTCTCCAGCCGGGAATATTCTCATTCTCAAAAAACATTACATAAGGAACATTAGGCAAATTATAATAATATCTTCCTTGCCCACCCTCCATCTTAGTCGCCCGAAGCTTCACCCATATTCTAAACTCACCCGTAGGTGTAGGCCACCAGGGAAGCCCTGTAGAAACAGCACTTTCAAGAAAAAGCACATTCCCGTCCCAAGCTTTTAACTTTTGATCGGACAAATCTACCTCAATCCATTTACTTGACGGGTTGGCAATTCCAAGCACACTTTCCCATTCCTCATAAGCCAACACCTCACCGGGTATCTGGTAAAAACTCCCATGATAAAGCCCTTTTGTCTCATCCTCGGCAATTGCCCCATTATAATCATAAACTATCGAGGCTACATTAGGAGTCATCAAGCCCAAGCTTCTTATTACCACCCCAAAAGCAAACAAAAGCATTAAAGGCGCCAAAAACAAAAAGGTAAACTTTTTATTTAGCTTTATTATCATCAATTAATCCTAACATAAATCTTTCAAACCCAAAACAAAAAGATTATACTAAACCAATGAGCAAAACGAGATCACTTTATAAAAGCTTTGGTTTTGCATCACAAGGGTTCAAAGAAGCGCTAAAAAACGAGCCGAATTTCCAAATTCATACGATTATCGGAATAATCGTGGTTATCGCCGCATGGCTATCCGGCTTTAACACTTTTGAATGGCTACTTCTTGCCTTTACCATAGCCTTTGTTCTCATCCTTGAACTTTTTAATACCTCTCTCGAAGCCATAGTAGATATGGTTAGCCCGGAGATAAAACCAAAAGCAAAAATCGCAAAAGACGTCTCAGCAGCAGCAGTTCTTATCGCCGCCGTACTCTCAATTATTGTAGGCGTTGCTCTTTTTGCAACCAAACTTCCGCTCTAAAACACAAAAATCGCAAGCAACCCAAGTATAAAAGTATACAATGAAAAAATTTTAAATAACTTCATATTAAGAAGCCTCAAAACAAAATTTATTGCAACCAAAGATGACAAAAAAGCGGCCAAAAAACCGGCAAAATAAAAGCTGCTTAAACCATCAAAACTGCCTGTATAGGAAATAAGCTCATAAACACTTGCTCCAAAAATTGCGGGTATCGAAAGAAGAAAAGAAAAATATGCAGATCTTTCTCTCTCAATTCCAAGATAAGTGCCGGCAAATATCGTCGATCCGGATCTTGAAACTCCTGGTATTATTGCAAAAGCCTGGAAAAATCCTATTATAAATGCGTCTATCCTGCCTATAAACGTCCTTCTGGAATAAAACCTATCCGTAGAAAAGTTTAATATAGACGTAAGAATTAATCCTACTCCCACCACTCTCACGCTTTTAAATAAACCTAGCAAATTATCTCTAAACAAAAATCCAAATATAAATGCAGGCAAACTGCCAACAACAATTAACACCAAATACTTAAAATCAATATTTCTTATCTTATTTCTAAAATAAATAATAATAGCAAAAGAAGTAGCCAAGTGAAGAAAAACATCAAAAAGCACTCCCGGTTGCTCGAAACCCTCAATCAAAGACTGGGCAATAACAAGGTGCCCCGATGAAGAAATCGGCAAAAATTCACTAAAACCCTGAACTATTCCCAATAGTACCGCATTTAATATATTCATAACGAAACAATATAATCTCTCCAATTATCCTCATTTAAACTATCTAAATCAACAGCCGTGTCAACGCTTAACTTGGAAATACCAATCCTTCGAAGCGAAAGCAAATAAGCTCCCACTCCAAGTTTTCTGCCTATATCCCGGGCAAGCGCTCTTATATAAGTTCCACTGGATACCCTAACAAAAACTCGTAAATAAGGATATTTATATTCAATAAGTCTAATGTCATAAATATTTACTCTCCTTGGTTTAAGCTGAAACTTTCTACCTCTTCTTGCTAGTTCATATGCCTTCTTACCCTTAATCTTAATTGCCGAATAAATAGGCGGCACCTGCTCTTGCTCACCCAAAAAGGAGACTAAAATATTTTTAATTTTTGAAATTGTAATTTTATTGTTGTTTGATATTTGGGATTTGGGTTTTGTTGCCTTTGTTCCCTCGGCATCATCAGTATCTCTCTCCTCTCCCAAAAAAATAAGAGCCTCGTATTTCTTATCCGATTTATCCGAAAACTCGGAAAGTCTTTTAGTAGATTCTCTGCCTACACCGATAATTAAAAGCCCCGTGGCATTTGGGTCAAGAGTACCTCCATGGCCGATCTTTTTCTCACCTGTTATCCGCCTTATCCGCGTTACTACATCATGGCTCGTAATTCCCCTTGGTTTATCAATCAAAAGAAACATTCACTTTCATATTATATAATATAAGCCATGATCAAAAGACTGTATTTTTTTATTCTTACACTGGCTTTTCTTTTTGTAAAACCAAGTATTACTCACGCCATCGAAAATCCTGCAGAAAGGCCAAACAATAAATTTGGAATTCACATTATAGACGAAAACGATCTCGAAGACGCCGCAAATTTAGTAAACAGCAAAGGTGGAGAGTGGGGCTATATAACCATGGTGATAAGAGAGGATGAAAAAAATCTTAAAAGATGGCAACAAGTGTTTAGTAAAATCAACAACCTCAAGCTCATTCCCCTGGTAAGGATCGCAACCACCATGAACCAATCAGGAAACTGGGAAAAACCAAAAGCCGAAGAATCGAAAAAATGGGCAAATTTTTTAAATGAACTGCCCTGGCCAACTAAAAATAAGTACGTTATTCTCTTTAACGAACCCAATCACAAAAAAGAATGGGGCAATGAAATTTCACCTGAAGAATATGCAAAAATATCCCGTATTTACTGGGAAGAATTCAAAAAAGAGTCAGACGATTTTTTTGTTCTGCCTGCAGGATTTGATCTATCGGCTCCCGACTCAAATGAAACAATGAAAGTAGAAAACTATTTTCGCGCCATGTATGAATTCGATAACTTAATATTTACAATATTCGATGGCTGGACATCCCACTCCTATCCCAATCCCGGTTTCTGCGGATCTCCCAACGATTCAGGCAAAAATAGCGTAAGAGGATTCCTCTGGGAGCTTAATTTTCTCAAAAACTTTAATCTTCCTCAAGATATACCCATATTTATCACGGAAACAGGCTGGGGCTGTAGCAAAGCAGACTACCCCTCATACTTAGAACAAGCGTTTGAAAAAGCATGGCAGGATAAACAAATAATAGCAGTTACACCCTTTGTATTAAACTATAATAGCCATCCTTTTAAACAATTTTCTTGGAAAAATCCCGATGGATCATATAAGCCGGTTTACAATGAAATAATAAAAATACCCAAAATAAAAGGAGATCCAAAAAAACCAGAAACAATAAAAAAAAGAAAGAAAATAAAAAACAAACCTCTTCTTCCCGAATTAATACTCTACGAAGTAGTTGATACTAGAATTCTGCCTAATTTCTTGTATCCAAGTCTGAAACTCGGTTGACAACTTATCCTGCTTAAGCTGGTTGAATACATCCTCCCTCAATGCATCCGGATCGCTCCCCTCTGGGAAAAATTCTTTATTCTCCTCAATATATTGATCTACTTCCTCATCCCCTACATTAATTTTATCCCCAAGAAGCTTTTCTACTAACTTCTGTAAAAATATTTGTTCCCTAAAAGTTTCTCTGGACATATTCTGAAGCGCCAATGTATCATCCAAACTCTGCCCGCTATCCGAAAACTGCTTTTCAATATTAGAAATCTCCTGATCAAGCTCTGCATCACCAACTGTTATATTCTTATTTCTCGCTTCCTGTTTTATAAGCTCTTCTGTAATCAAAGAATCAAGAACCTGCTGTCCATACAAATCTTCAAGCTGATTTATTACGCTATATCTTCTAATGGGAAGCCCATTGACAGTAGCCGCGACAAACAAACTCTTAAAATAATATACCCCCAAAGCTAAAAGAAGAAGCACCAATATCACAATAAACTTTTTATTGTTCCTTAAAAAGCTTAAGTTTATTTTTTTCTTAATTTTGCCTGTTTCGGGCTTCTTTGCAACCATGTTAAAAGTATATCACACGATAATAAAAATAATAGCGCTAAATTTACTATAACTACTATTAATAAGTATTTAAATGCTATCACAAATCCGCTGTAAATCAAACCACCTTCAAATCCATAAATCTTTAGAATTATAAAGCTTGCGGCAACGACAAAAACCACCAAAACCCATGAATTCTTTATATCCGATTTACTAAGAAACATTGTATTCGAAATTACAAAAATAATATACACAAAAAAAACTCGTCCCCAAAAGCTTTCAAAAAAACTCTCAACCATAAACAAATACGTTGTCAAAAAAAATAAACCGACCCCAATCAAAAAAGGAGACAAGGCAACCAAAGACGTCCTCAACAAACCCGCTTTTTCAATTTCCACATACCCAATAGGAAAAATTCTCAACCTGCTTACACGCACACCCAATATCTTCGCGGAAAAATAATGGGTCAATTCATGCACCAAAACCCCAGGGAGATAAAAAAAATAAACAAAATACTCGGATATGAACCCGCCGAATAATCTTAAAAGAACCCTTCTAAACCCATAAAAAGCCCTCCTGGAAAAAAAATATATAAGACTAAGCTCCAGAATAATTGCTATAAATAAATAAAGCATACTTGATTTACACCAAACCTCATAAATATAATGATTATTTACATGATAACGAAAAAGGAAGTTATATTCGATCTGGAAACCCAAAAACTTTTTAACGAAGTTAAAGAGGGAAACCCCTCACTTCTCGGAGTTTCGATTGTATCAATATACGAAAGAATTATTGACAATAGCTACAACGAGTTAGAAGGAAGGCTTGTTAGTTTCTGGCACAATTCGCTTGATCAAATCTGGCCAATATTTCAATCAGCAGACAGAATAATAGGATTTAACAGCATAAAATTTGACGTCGCCGTCCTTCAACCTTACACCAAAATACCGCTTCTTAAATTCAATCATTTCGACATCCTCGAAAAGGTTAAAGAATCATTCGGCAAAAGAATCAGGCTTGACGATATAGCCAAAGAAACACTAAAAAAAGGAAAAAACGATATAGGGACAAACGCAGTTCTCTACTGGAAAAAAGGGGATCCGGTTAGCCTTAAAAAACTCCAAAAATACTGTGAAATGGATGTAATCATTACAAAAGAAATATACGACTTTGGTTTAAAAAATAATACCCTTCATTTCAAAGATAAATGGAACACGCCGCGCCAAATCAATGTTGATTTCACCTATCTAAACGAGGACGAAACAACTCAACAAACAGCTCTTTTTTAAATAAAAAAAGCACTTTCCAGTATCTTAAAAATTTTGAAGAAGCCTGTTGCAGTACTGAAATTCCCCAAATTCTCCGCTTCCCTCGCTCAAAAAATCAGAGCATCTCTGCTTCTCATCCTCCAGCTTTTGAACATCCTCTAAAGCTATATTGGCTTTTTGTACTCGCCCCCAAAAAAACCAACCAGCAATAAGAAGAAACAAAATTACTATACTTTGTACAATAATTACTTTATTTCTTAACATCCAATCCCCATTTAATAAAACAAGGCAAAAGATCCGACAATAAGCATAAGTCCCACTCCAAAACCTACAATCGTAGGCAAAGAAACGCCTGTATCGGGGATCTCCGATATTGGAGGGATTGTAGGAGAAGAAGTAGGACTCGGACTCGCACTCGCAGGCGAAGCCGGAGTAGAAGTAGGACTGGCAGTTGCACTAGGTGTAGGAGTGTCCGTAGCTTCAGGGGTAGGTGAAGGCGATGGTGTTGCATCTCCGCCACCGGTGCTACTAGCAACCGTAATAGTCGTAGGAGACAAATTTTGTATCACATTTTGTCCTCCCTCATGAAGGGCAACCGCCAAGGTTCCCCCGCTATCAAACGAAAGCTGGCTCGTACCGGGAGACTTTGCCTTTATCTTCATACTCGCAAGCTCACCGCTTCCTTGCTTTGGATCAGCACCCGGTGGAAGAAGTATTACAAAGTAAACAGTCCCCGCCTGGTTGTCGATAACAGGTCCTACAGTATCCGCAGGCACCAAAAAACTCGATGGCGTTATTGATATAACCTCAAGAACACTAGGATCAAATCTTATCAAAAGCTCGGTTCCTGCTACATAATTTTCTCCAGTAGTAATGTCAATTGTAGAAGTAAACTCCTGCCCCTGATAAATCGTCTGCAAAGGGCCTGTTATGGATAACGAAGTAGAAGGAGCCGCCTTACCGCTTTTACCCACTTGGCTTCTTATCAAAACCGCTCCTACAACTATCCCCCCAACAAGAATTAAAATCGATATTAAAGCAACTACATATTTAGTCTTCATGGGCAGTATTTTCAGATATGCTAAAAAGCACCGGCTCCGAAATTATCGGATAAAGATAATCTAAGCCAACCTTACCAGCTTCAGATCCACTTTCAATGCTTATGGACGTTTGCCCGCTCGCTCCGGAAACCGCTTCAAAATCCAAAATCACAAGCTGTACACCACCGACCACCTCCGAATCAAAAGACGCTCCATGGCTAACAACCGCCATTCCACTCTCTTCATCAATAGTCTCTTCAAGCACATTTACATCAGACCACAAATATCCTTTATTTATCCTAACAAGCTTAACCATCTCAGGATCATATTTAATATTTAAAGTAAAAGCATCCGGATAAAGAGAGTCTTCGCCGTTTGCAAGATATATGTAAAGCTGATTTATCTCACCCAGCATCCATTTATCGCTGTTTACGCTAAGCTGTACCGGCAAATACTTGCCCTGGGTATTAATATCTACCGGCTGCTGATTATAATCACTATTTCCGCTGATACCCTCGGAGTCCCTCTCATTCTTAAGCAACAAAAGAAGATAAGAAAGTACCAGAATAAGAAAAACCAAAACAAAAGCTATAAGAGCTAGAACTGTGTTTTTGTTAATTTTACCCATATATAAATTAAATTTTATGTCGTCAAGAAATTATCCCTTGCAACAATCTCACTGAACTTTTCTGCCGAAATTTTCCAAAAGTATGATGTAATCAAGAAGATTTATCACTCCATTCTGGTCAATATCCGCCCTAGGATCAACGCTCGGAAGCGGAGTAGCTGTAGGCGATGCCGTAGATGAAGCTGTAGGCGATGCCGTGGGTGATGCACTAGGTGAAGCGGTAGAGCTGGCAGATCCGCTTGGTGAAGCAGTAGAACCAGTTGAAAAAAGAGTAATATCTGCCGATTGCACTTGGAGATTTAATTCACGATCATTCTCATTTTGGTTATTGCTCACAACTTGCATATTATTTGTATTAAAATCAACCTTTGTGCTGCCACTTTCATTCTTTACTGACGTAAGCGTAAAGCTAGCAGCATCAAAAGCACCGCTCGGAGCCTGACTTAATTTATCCTGAGGCATAGTCAAAACTATATAGAAAGCGCCGCTCGTATTAGCCTCTTCTACGCTGGAAACAAGCTTATCGCCATTCGATCTTTCTGGGATTATAAAACTGCCTAAAGGCTCAAGGCTTACAAGGTTTACTAAATTTTTATCAAAAGCAAGATCTAATCTAATAAATAGTATCTTTTCGCTTGTATTTGACGAATTAACCTTTACTGTATAAGTATTGTTCTGGTCATAACCAAGATCAGAGCTTTGGGGACTGATAGTTATACTCGCCGTACCGGCAGCAGCGGATTTCCTGGTTTCCCTTGATCTTTGAACCATATAAGCGGCGACAAATATCGAAACAAGAAGAAAAGCTATTAATGAGAATGCCCAAAAATATTTTGATCTAAAACTAATACTGTTACTTTTATTGTTCATTCTTTAAATAAACTTAAAAACAAAATGCTTTATTAAGAATAAAATACTTTCAAGAAAAAAATCAAGTACCATAATTGTCCACCCAAATTACGAAGTCAAGACCGTCAACACGGGAATCTCCATTAAAATCCCCATTTGAAATATTTGCCCCGCCGCTCATCCCATAATTGTCCACCCAAATTACATAGTCAAGACCGTCAACACGGGAGTCACCGTTTGCATCTCCCAGAGTAGTCCCCGGGGATGAAGAGGGCTGTACCGTTTCAATCGGTATGGTTGGACAATGTCCAGGCGAATTGGGAGAATTTTGCCTCAACCAGCCGGGAATAAAAGTTGCCGCAATGTTGTAAAGCGCACAATGCTGCTCGGGGAACATGTATCCTCCCTGCGACTGAGAACCAAGCTGAGTAGCATATTGACCATGCCTCCACGGCCACCACGATATCGCTTCAGCTCCCCCGGATTTAGCAAGCATACAAGCCCACTGCTCGAAATTAGTAGGCGTCGGCATGCTCCCGCCTACCGTGGCTCCAAGAAGCATATTGATTTTTGTATTCGGATCACGAGCTTTAATATAATCACGCTCGCGCTCAAAAAAAGCGAGCATCTCTTCGGCAGGCCCGGTAGAAGGATCGTTGTCGCCCTCATGTGTATAAAAAAGCGGATAATCATGTAAAAGTGCTATATCAGCCTCCCCGGCCTCAAAACCCCTCTTAATGCCATCACCTTGCCAATTATCATATTTTTCCATCTGAATTACCGACCTGTAATGCACAAGCAAAGGCACCCAAGTTCCGTCATCTCTCATTGTTACCTCTTTATTAAACTCATAAATCCGCTTTCTATGCTCTGTAACAAGCACATTGATCTTACTCGTTCCATTCGCCCAATCATCCAAAACTTGATGATTCATGCTGTATGGATAATTCGCAGCCAGCGCAGGATGATATTTAAGCTCTTTCCCGGGAACGTATTTGTTGTTTAAAGGAATCGTATAATTAAAAAAACGCTTAAAGCGCTTGTCCGCCTCAGATAAAGTAAACGAGCTCGATCCAAACTCACCCCGCTGAATAATTACAAAAGCAACTTTCATATTATTATCCGCAGCCGCATTTAAAGACTCGAGACCTTTAACAGGATCATAATCCCATATCTCAACAATCATCCAATTAACACCATGAGACGCTAAATAAGAATAATCACTCGTTGACCATACGCCGTAAACACCCTGGTAGAGCCCCTGCTTTGCACCAGGGCAATTCATCGCATAAGAAAAATTCGGAAAAGAAAAAAAACAAAAAAGCACAAACAAAAACAAAAAAGTTAAACCTTCAAATAATTTCTTAACTACCATAATTATCCACCCAAATTACATAG
>DCTW01000008.1:20082-41094 GCA_002329465.1 Candidatus Woesebacteria bacterium UBA1430
CCATCAACGCGGCCATCTCCGTTAGCATCCCCCGGCTTAGGCACAGAAGTGGAAGAAGGATTGGGGGTCGTACTGGGCACGGGATCCCCGCTTCGCTCGGATGCCGGAATCTCAACATGAATAATCGCAGGCCTGCTACCGCCATAAGTGCTCCTATCGGGACCGAATCGCCCGTTTACATGAGCATAAAGGTGAGCACCATCACTGCTTAAAGAAAGCCCATAGCTTCCAATAGGAGCGTATCCGTACTTTGAAAAATAAAACTCCATCAAATATGCTATTACTTTATTCTGTCCTGTCTGAGTATCATACTGAACTATAGGAAAACCCAATCCTCCGGCACTATTTGAATCCGGAATATAATAAAGATAGCGCCCGCCCGGACTCAAACGCATGGATTCCGTATAGGTACTTGCGTAATTACTGCCTATTCGCTGCGCACGATCCTGCTCCGGGTAAAACTTATAAAAACCACCATTACGGTCAAAAACATAAAAAGATCCATCCGAATTCTTAGTCTTCGGCCAAGAAATCATGGGAGCTGACAAAGTAGCATTCATCCTTGAAAATTCATTAGTATTGGGGTCATACTTATAAAAATTGTATGGGGAGACGGTTGCGGTTCCGTATAAATTCCCCGTAGTCCGATCAAGCAAAAGGCCTCTTCTCCACCACTTTACAGTCTCGTTTGTGCCTGCAATTTTTGGAACATCTCCATGGATAACCCTTCGGTTTTGCGTATCATACACAAGAAGTTTCCCGTAATCCCAGCTGCCATAGCCGTTAAACCTATAGACGTCTCCTGTAAATCCGCCGTCATTTGTTACACCCCATTCACCAATGGCATAAAGCCTATTTCTTTGCCAATCCCAGGTATGTATAGGCCAACCATCATCATTAACAGGCTGGCCAAGACACTCCGCCTGACGGCTATAAATATTGTACTTAATAAACCTGCCGCCGTTATATATATCACCCCAATAAGAGCGATTGGGGTAAGCTCCCCAAAATCCAAGAAGCCAAACATCGCCATTCGGCGCAATATCCGGCTCGCCATGAAACTTCCCATCACCATATTCCGTGTCTTCCCAGCCGCAAACATCTTTGTTACTCAACTCAATCCGGTGTGTCTTCGCCTTCGGATCGTAAGCCACAAGATATGCTTCACCGGGAGGATTTCCGGAATCGGCAAAACTGCCGTGGTTACCAATACCAAAATAATACCGTCCGTCAGGTCCCGTAATACCATCACCCCACCCCCCGTAACCTGCACGCGGATAACTACCCGGTAAATACTCGGGTGTCAATTGCACAATCCCAAAATGTATTGTTGGCGCAGTCTTAGCAATCTGAGCCCCATGCAATGAAGTATAAGAAGGAACCTTTAAAAAATCAGCCGAAGTATCCGTATACATCCTGTTTTCCCGTCTAATGTTAAGCTTGTCATTTTCAATCTCCCATGATCTGTTTGGAACCTCGGCAAATATAAACCCTGGCTTTACTAAAAAAAATAAAAAAATAGCTGCTATCGTACCAAATCTTGTCAATAATTTTGTAAAATACATAATCTTTCTAATAATACCCACAGCGCGGTACAAACATCAAGTCAAGTTATGTCCCGTAATTGTCCACCCAGATAACATAATCAAGCCCGTCCACGCGGGAATCCCCATTAAAATCCCCATTTGAAAAATTAGCTCCACTACTTGTCCCGTAATTGTCCACCCAGATAACATAATCAAGCCCGTCAACACGCCCGTCATTATTAGCATCACCGGCCTTTGGTAGAGGTGAATCACCCTCTCTCTCAGAAGCCGGTATCTTAATATGAAAGATTGCAGGTCTTCCGTAAGCCATATCCCTTACAGTAGGACAAAATCTCCCATTTACCTGAACAAAAAGGCTGCTTCCATCGTCACTAATAGAAAGCGCGTAGCTCCCCTGAATACCATAGCCATACTCCCTATGATAATACTCGGACAGAAATGCTATAACCTTTTTGGTATTATTCTTAGTATCGTACTGAACTATTGGGAATCCATAATCACTGCTGATTGAAGCTACCGGATAATATAAATATCTTCCGGAGGGACTTAGCTCCATATCCGCAATATAAGTGCCACCCATCCAATTTTTACCGAGCTTTTCAATCCGATCTTCCGCAGGAAAAAACTTATATATATTCCCGTCATAATCAAAAACCCAAAATGCGCCGCTTGCGTCCTTTTTATCTGTCCATGCCCTAATTGGCGAGGAAAGCTTTGCGTTCAAAAATGAAAATTTATTGTTAGCAGGATTATAGCTCACAAATCTGTATGGAGATGAGGCTTCCGTTCCATATATTATCCCGCTTTCTCTATCAAGAAGCACTGCCCGGTGATACCAATGTATTTCCTCCCCTCCTTCTGCTTTCGGTAAACCTTCAAAAACCACTTCTCTATTAGCAGTATCATAAACTAAAAATTTTCCATAACCTTCTTTTCCGTAATACCGGCTCCACTCTCCAACGGCATAGAGCCTGTCTCTTCGCCAATCCCACACATGCGCAGGCCAACTATCATCGGCAACCGGTCTTCCGAGATATTCCGACTCTTTCGTAAATATATTGTAAAAAATTAAATGTCCGCCAAAATAGCTTGTCCCAAAATCAGACAAACTTGGCGTCGGCCCCCAAAAAGTCAAAAGCCATATATCTCCATCTGGCGAGATAACAGGATCTCCATGAAGCTTGCCGTCTCCATACTCACTATCACTCCAACCGGCAACCTCTTTTGTACTCAAAACCCTGCTATGTGTCTTAGTAGCCGGATCATAAGCAAATAAAAAAGCATCAGCCGCATACCTATTGTGGTTGCCAATAGTAAAATAAAACTTTCCATCAGGCCCAAAGCCGCTTCTCCCCCAGCCACCGTAAGGCCCACCACTGCTTAAATACTCAGGTACAAGCTGAGGAATACCAAACTCAATAATAGGCGGAGTTTCTGCGATAGTAAAATCGAGGTTCGAAGGATAGTTATATAACACACTAGGCAAACTAAGAAGATCCCGAGAACTATCAACAGCCATCCCGCTTGAGTGCCTTATATTCTTCTTATCGTAAGCTTCCTCCCAAGAACGGCTTGGAGTTTCTGAATATGCCGTATCTGTAAAAAACAAAAAACAAATAATCGCAAAAAAACCAATAAAAATCTTTCTAAACATTATTCTTCTTAATAATACCTTCCCGAAGGCCAAGGATTCAAGAATTATTCATCAATTTAGCAATTTAACCCTGCCCGTCGGCAGGCTGGTTTAAACTGTGTAATTATCCACCCAAATTACGAAGTCCAGTCCGTCCACTTTTTCGTCATTATTAAAATCCCCATCATGTGCCCCATGAACATTTGAATTCCCGTAATTATCCACCCAAATTACGAAGTCAAGCCCGTCAACACGGCCGTCAAAATTCCCATCACCGGGAATAGCCGATGAAGCTGTAGGGCTGGCACTTGAAGTAGGACTTGGTGTACCGCTTGCAGGAGTAGTTATACCGGTAATCTCATAAACTGCATTATTCGCAAAATCGGTAAAAAATACTCTGCCGTTTTTATCACGCCCAAAACTGGTAGGTTCGTACTGCGTAGTCAATATTTGCTCGTTTTGCCAGCTGTTACCGGATTTTCTCAATCCCCAAAAACGCCCGGAACAATAATCGGCATAAAAATATATCCCATCCAGCTGCAGGTACTCATATCCGCGATAAACAACACCTCCCGTTATAGAACAGCCTTGGCTATGATTATATTCGGCAACAGGCAGAGTTATCCCGTCCTGGCTACAATTCGAGGGATTAAAACAACTTGTTCCTTCCATTATCCTCCATCCGTAATTTTGCCCCCCGGAAGAATTAGCTGATTGAAAATTAACTTCCTCAAGCTTAAACTGTCCAACATCGGCAATATACAAATCCCCTGTTTTCGAATCAAAAGTAAACCTCCATGGATTTCTAAGCCCATATGCCCAAATCTCGCCGCGAGCGCCGCTTTGATTATAAAAAGGATTTGAACTGGGAATCGAATAATTTAATGATCCGGACGCATTTTCAGGATCAATCCTAAGCATCTTTCCAAGTAGCGTATTCTTATTCTGCCCATTGTTATTAGGACCCCCACTTCCGCCTCCGTCCCCCATACCTATATATAAATATCCATCAGGGCCAAACTCCATATGTCCGCCATTATGGTTTCCCGCAGGCTGATTTACGGTTAAAATAATCTCCTCGGAAGAAGAATCGGCTCTATTTGGATTGGCGGATAATACGCTAAATCTTGAAATAGTAGTATTCCCGCTTTTATTCGTATAATTAACATAAAAATACCCATTACTTTCATAATTAGGGGAAAATGCAATACTAAGAAGCCCTTGTTCGTAGCAACAAGCAACTTTCGAGCTGATATCCAAAAAAGGTTCATTAAGAAGCGAGTCGTTCTCAATAACTCTAATCCGCCCCACTTGCTCCACAACAAAAAGCCTGTTTGTGCCGTCACCGGGATTTGCAATATTAAGCGGTTTATCAAGCCCTGAAACATAAGGTTTAATTGAAACTTCAGGAAAACTCTGAGCCGATGCACGCTCAAAAAACATTAAACCAAATAAGCCAAAAACAAAAATCAAGCTCAAAATTAACTTTTTAAACATATTTTTTAGTATTAAATATTTCAAATTTTTTTACAAGAGTTTTTTTGCGAAGCCTGTCAAAGAGAATAGTTATCAACCCAAATTACATAGTCAAGCCCGTCCACACGCCGGTCACCGTTAAAGTCACCCAAAGAAAACTCCCCCTCACTCATGATTCCATAGTTATCAACCCAAATTACATAGTCAAGCCCGTCCACACGTCCGTCGCCATTTGCGTCACCCGGCTTAAGCGTTCCGCTTGGAGAAGGAGAAGCCGATGCGGAAGGAAGCGGGCTAGTCTGTCCGCAACCGCCGTTTACACAACGAATAAGATTAATGTGTGAATATTTAAAATCAAACGATGTATCCGAAGAAGTATCAAAAGTACCAAGCCCCTCCGCCGCAGCATTCTGATAAAGCGTTTGTACCCAGCTAAGCATTGATCCAGCAATCTTCGTTCCGGGCTGGCTCGCTATATAGTCAATCATTACGGAGTCAAGAGCAATAGGATCCGTCGATACAAAAATAGAATTAGGCCATGGAGAAATGCCATCAGGCCCGGAAGGATTGCTGGCTTCAGTGCCCTTTTTGGTGCCATATATGCCGTCACCCACTACAAGTATTGTTTTATTCTTTATTACCGGCTGCTTATTAATAACTATCTGTGAACTAGTCCTTGCAGTAGTGTACATAGATCCATGAAACGTACTCGGAGAATTAGAACTTCCGAAATGATTCTTAAGACTCATACTTATCTTCACTCCGTCACCATGAACTTTTAGTAATGGCATATTAATCAAATAATCCGAATTCTGAAGCACACACCCAAGCTGTGCCGAACCCACTCCTGAGCTTACGCACACCGAACGATCCGTATTTAATTTTACCCCCGGAAATCTACTACTAATATCTGAAGAAAATCCACTGGGAAAAGACCTTGAAACATCATATACATTTATATCAGATGGTCTCACACCCACTTCATCAATTAATTGCCGCAGCAAAGCATTAACCACTTTCGAATTAGCATTTATCAAATTGCTGTCATGGCTATTATTGAAATTTACCTTAATAGCAAAGGTCTCTCCCGCCTGATAGTCTCTCCCTCCGTTATGATTTTTAAATAGCTGCGACCAAGCTGCTTTTACAGCCGATTGTCCGGCAAGCCTTGTTATTGCCGTATCCATCATCGAATCAACAATATTGCCGTTAACCCGCGTAGCGTAATTCGAGCTCCAGCCCGTAGCCGCTCCGTCTTGTTTTACCCAAACCACTCTGGATCCGGTTTGTCCAACCGCATTAGGCACAAAAGTAAAATGGTTGTAATAAACGTAAACCGTCTTCAAAGCAATATAAAGAAGCGCAACCGAAAAAAGCATCAAACCGCCTCTTACTAAAATCTTTCCACTTCTTCTTATGCGTCGGGAAAAAATGCTTAAAAAAATAGACGAAACCCAACTTATAAAAATAATCGAATTAGCAGAAGCTATCCTCTGGCAAGGGTAGGATAACCGAGACGGCTTTCTGGCACTTCTTAACAAAAGCCATATGATGCTCGCAATCCCAACTAAAATAAAAAGGAAAGAAGGATTTTTTTTAATTCCTTTATGAAGCATCTTTGCCTCATCGTGCACGCGTTCAAAAAAAAGCGTCCTTATTTTTAAAAATATTTTTTCTTTCACTTTGTTTACTTTATTTAAATATATCGTATTTTTAAATTCTTGCCAATTAGTCTAAAATAAGCTTAGACACAATCAAATGCTTCGATACAAAAACAGACAAGAAGCAAGCAAACTCTTGGCAGATCTTCTGCTTAAATATAAATCCAAAAAAAACGCGGTCATTCTTGCTATTCCAAGAGGAGGAGTAGAAATAGCTTATTTTCTAAGCAAAAAACTTCTGCTGCCGATGAATGTTCTGATAACCAGAAAAATAGGCGCACCCCACAATAAAGAGTTTGGATTAGGTGCCATTTCGGAAAACAACTCCTCCTATTTTGATATCAAAAGCCTCAAACTTCTCAACCTCAAAAAAAAGGACCTCATAAATGAAATAAAAAAAGAAAGAAAAGAACTTAAAAGAAGAAAAGCTCTTTACAGAAAAAATCCCCTAAACATTAAAGGAAAAACAGTAATATTAGTTGACGACGGCTTAGCAACAGGAGTAACAGCTCTAGCAGCCATCAAAGCCGCTAAATCACTTAAACCCAAAAAAATCGTATTCGCAGTGCCTGTCTCGTCTGTAGGGGCCGGCGAAAATATTTCTCAAAAAATTGACGAATTTATCTGTCCAATGATTGAAAAAAATCTTAACTCCATAGCTGTTTACTATGACGATTTCGACCAAGTAACCGATGAAAAAGTAATTAGCATTCTTAATAAAGCTTGGAAATCTTAAATTATGCTATAATATGCTATATCTGTTTCTGGGACAGATTGACACTCGTAGATAAATAGTCTTTTGAGCGTTCTAATCACCCAGTTCAAGCAGTAAAAGATAAAAGGTGGTGATTTATAGATGTCAAAAAGATTATTTGTCGGAGGGCTTCCTTATAGCTTAACAAACGAAGAGCTTCAGGAAATCTTTTCAAAAATCGGCGTAGTTGTATCGTGCAACATTATTACTGATAAATTTACAGGAAGAAGCAAGGGTTTTGCTTTTGTAGAAATGGAAAAGGAAGAGGATGCTAAAAAGGCGATTGAAACATTAAACGATACTGAAGTAGGCGGAAGAAAAATCACTGTAAGTGAAGCAAGACCTCCCAAAGAGAGAAACTAATTTTTTTAAAATTTAGTAAAAAGCGCCGCGTTTAGTATCTACCGGCGCTTTTTCTCATTTTCAAACAAGCTTGACACAACAAATTTTTACCATTAATCTTAAATACGTATGAAAGGTTTTATCGGTAACATAGAAGAGCTAACCGTTAATAATACAAACTTCAGAAAAGTCCTCTATACGGCACCAAACAGCCAGCTCGTTGTCATGTCCATTCCCCCGGGAGAAGACATAGGAGAAGAAGTGCATAACCTTGATCAATTTATCCGAATCGAAGCCGGAACAGGCAAAGCAGTTTTAAACAACGAACAATATGATGTCAAAGCTGAAAGCGCTGTTGTAGTACCAAAAGGAACAAAACACAATATAATTAATACGGGCCAAACAGATCTCAAGCTTTATACGGTTTATTCCCCTCCTGAACACAAAGACGGAACCATCCATCCTACCAAAAAAGACGCTCTCGCAAACGAAGAACACTTCGACGGAACAACCACCGAGTAATTACTAGTCAGGAGTATATCTAAAAGATTTAGCTATTTGATCGAGATCATCATATAATTCAGGATTTCGTGTATAAAGAAGATATACATTATAATTCGCGTAAATAAAATATTTTTTTTCGAGATCTTTATAACCTGGAACTTTAGAATAACCATTAATGCTTTCTAAACCAGAAATTTCTAATCTATGAATGTTTTGAAGCGTATCATAAAGATTGTTTTTACTTTTTAATAAGTAATCCTCTAAATTATCGAATTCGGTACCACTCTTTCCGACAATTATCTCCCCATCCACAGATCTTATAAATACAAAACCAGATTCTTCACTTATCTGATATTTACCAGAAACTTCGATTTCAAAATCTAAATCATCGGACGCCTTAAAAAATTTTAAATCCTGCTTATCCGATTCCGCAATATTAGTCCTCAAAAAACTTGAATCAATTTCTTGTGCATCACGTCTAGAAAACTGTGTATAAACTACAAACCCAACCACAGCCAAAATAGATATGCCGACAGATAAAATTACTCTAGTTATCCCGACTTTATTTTTCATCTTTACTCGTATCCGTAATTAAGATTACCTTTATCAGTTTCAATATACAACAAAACGATACCTGGCAACACTTCCTTTTCCACGCTTTTCCAAGAAGAGCCTTGATA
The DNA here is from genome assembly GCA_002329465.1 of Candidatus Woesebacteria bacterium UBA1430. GTDB lineage: Bacteria > Patescibacteriota > Microgenomatia > UBA8517 > UBA8517 > UBA1430. Next base: position 28,680 of record DCTW01000008.1, read on the forward strand.
AATCCAGCTTTCGTTCTTATCTCCAAAATAAAGTATTGTCACAAAAGTCTCCCTCTTAAAATACCAACTTTGTTGTAAATATCTAATCGCGTCACGTCTCCAAATATAAAAATTAGAAAAAATATTTGTCTCCAGATTGGTATCTGCATCATTATAAGCCAACCTGTTTATGGTCAAAAAATCTTTTTTAAATCTAAACTTTAATATGCCTTCGATCTCAAGCGTATTTCCAGCAAGATCAGTAATCCTTGCTGTGTCTTGGGTCAAAAACCACAAAAAACGCTTTCGAAAAAACTCTATTTGGGCCTCATTCTCGTCAATACCCACTATTTCAGTATCAAGCGTCTCAGGGTTAAACAAAATCCTTGCCTCCGGAACTGTTTTATCTATGTAAAAAACTCTACTTTTGACATCCTCAATATTTTCATCATTATCAACAGAATAGTATTCAACTTTGTGCTCTCCTTCATCAATTATTGTTACAACGTCCTTATATTCCTGCCACTCCCCATCGTCAAGTTTATATGAAGTGTATTCAACGCCAAAGCCACCTTCGTTATCTTCTGCCGTAAAAGATACCTCTACATCGCTTCTAAACCAATTTTCCTGACCTTCTTCTCCGGAAAGTGTAACAGACGTATTTGGAGCTATTGTATCAGCTCGCTCCCCAGCAAGCACAAAATAGCTTGCATGATTTACGCGGGCAGTAGCAAGATTATTTTCCCAATCAAAAGAAGTATCCTCTTTCTCCCATGCCATTCCGTCCGAACTTGAATAAATAGAAAGGCCATCCTTTATTAATCTATCTATATCAAAATTGCTAAAGTCAATATTGATAGTAAAAGGATTAGAAAAAAAAGTTACGGGGTTACCCGTTTCGTCTATTATTATAAGTTCAAGAGGATACCCCACAGCTTCATAAGGAATATGAATTCCCCCAGAAGCCTTCATATTAACTTTATGGGTACCGCTCACGAAACCCTCCGGAAAATTAACACTGTAGTGCTCAAGATTAAAAAAACCACCATTGCTATCAAATTCGTTCGATAAATTTGCTATAGCTTTAGTCCAAAGATAATAGCTTTTATTGCCGGTTCTTTGCTTGCCGTTATAAAAAAATGAATAATTCTCCCAAGGATCTGGATCATTCGATTGCCAGCCAAAAGGATCGACAAGGCCGTCCGGTATATTATCATCAAAATTGCCGTCATTATCTTTATCTTATATGACCATAAAGTGAATATGCGAGCCCGCCTCTCCTGTCGGGCTCACGTTTCCTGTATGACCTACTTTCCCAATTTGTTGGCCTTTTGTTACCTGCACGCATTGGGCAGGATCGGTATTGGTTGTTATCATGCTCCCGTCCTGAAGATGATAGTATCTTGTTTGAAAACCTTCTCCCGCTCCGTCGTGGTTAATTAAAACGGCATTGCCGTAAGCACGCGCACAAGTTTTGTCTCCGCACTGGTATTTAGGATCCTTATAATATGCACATCCGGAAGCAGCGGCAAGAACTGGTGTACCCTCTTTGGTTTGAGCTGACTTACCATAATCATAACCATCATGTGAAGAATAATCTAAACTAGTTCGAAACAAACCTTTATAAATTGTGGCCGAACCCTGAGCGCTGATAGGTTCACTCATACCTATGCTCAATAACGGATACTCATGGTCAAAGTATGAATTTATAGAAAGCGCCGCCTGAGAAAAAGTCATCCCTTTCCCTTGATAATCCCACGGCAGATCCAAAAAAGGCACGAACACAGAAGATGGCGCCTTGCAAGCCAAAGAAACCAAATTCAAAAAATATTTAACATTATCTTCATCCGCACCGGAGCCTAAAAAAGGAATATAAAGCGGCATTCCGGATACGGAAATGTACCCATCGCCATATGCCATCTCGTGAAGAACATAATTTTCCCCAAAATCAGCTTCACTCTCACCGAGTGCCATTGTAATAATCCCGCCAATAGTCTCAAACCCTTTTGCTACAGGTGTAAACGAAGAAACACTAAATACTCGAAAATCGCCATGCGTTAAATTTCCCACCAAGCCAAAAGGGCCTTTTGTAACTCTTGTTTCAATGGGCTGATAACTTTCTCCTAAAAAACTTAAATAATCAACGTCAGGCGAAAATCTGTCAACAACTCCCAAAGCTTCAAAAAAAGTATTTACAGAAGGAGATTCATCTACATAATTTGTATCACTAATATAAACAATGCCTCCTTTTTCTACAAAAAGGGCAAGCTCAACCGCCTCGGCAGTAGAAAGCGCCCTATACTCAGGGTATTCATACCCCACCGATCCAGCTATAAAAACATCCAACGTACGCACTCCATTACTCACCAAAGACCCCGGAGCTATCTCCTGAACAAAAGGTTTAAATTCAACACCACAGGACACAACGCCCCCGATACCGAATTTAGAAGGATCTTCCAAATTAGATACAATACTATCCTCATCGTTAAAAGGAAAATCATTTCTGGGACTATCAAACCCGCCTATTCGTATTGTAGAAGCCAAGGTAACTTTTGAAGAAAAAAATAAAGACAAAAACACAAATAAAAATAAAATATATAAACGAAAGCTTAACCTAAAAAAATGGCCCATAAGATCAAACTTTGTCAATTAGTATTAACTATAAACAAAATTTACAAAAAAAATCAAACGTTAATAATATCAAGCACCTTGTGTCAGGTATAATATACTCATCATGAACATCAAACAAACACTAAATAAATACAAAATTGCGCCTGATTTGGGAAAAGATCAGTTTTTCCTAACCGACACCAAGATAATTAAAAAAGCAATCGAATTCGCCGATCTGAATAAAAACGATACTGTCCTTGAAATCGGTGCCGGCCCGGGCAACTTAACCAAAAAGCTGGCCGAAAAGGCAGGACGCGTCATCGCCTTTGAAATAGACACACGCTTCAAACCGCTTCTTAAAAGCCTTCCTAAAAACACCGAAGTCCGCTACGAAAATGCCTGGAAATATATCCAGCTTAGAGGCAAATGGAAAAAGAAAAAGGAGTACAACAAAGTCGTCTCAAATATTCCATATTCTCTGACGGAGCCCTTCCTCCACAACCTGACCTTCCTAAATTACGATAAAGTAATCCTTCTCGTCCCAATCAAATTTCTGAAAAAAATTGATAAACATAGTATTTTTGGATCTTTTTTCCAAACAAAAATACTTCTCAAAGTGCCGAAAGAAAGCTTCTATCCAACGCCTAGAACCAACTCGGTCTTAATAGAGCTAATCAAGCTTCCAGATCCGCTGAAAACAAAAAACTCCGGGCTTTTCTTACGCCAATATATCTATCAGCACGAAAACCAGCTTGCCAAAAACTCTCTAATGGAAGGTATCATTAAATATTCTGACATTGTTCATTCAAAGAAAGTGACCAAAAACGAAGCAAGAAATATCATATCAAAACAAAATATACCAAAAGAACTGCTCGAAAAAACACCATCAAATCCATCAATCTATAGCCTCGCCGAAAATATAATTATTTAAAATTTCTTAGGAAATATTAAATTCATCAATTATCCTTTCGGCAAGCTCCAACTGGCCTGGGAAATGAAAATGATTTTTAAACTCTTCTGCTTTTATCCATTTAATTTGTTTAACTTCAGCAGAGTTAGGTATTATCTCTTTTTTGTTTCCAACAAACCTTACAAAAAAGATACTGGATTCCTGGCCTCTCCACGTTTTTCCTTCCTCTTTAAGTCTTTTGGCAATAACAGAAACAGGCCATTCATATTTATTGACTAGCTTAGTTTTCTTTAATATCTCGAATTTATCGCCACCAAGCTCTTCTTTTAACTCTCTTAATATTGCATATTTTTCAGATTCACCTTTTTCAATGCCTCCACCACAAAAATTCCAGTCATCATTACCATATCCAACAAGCTGTACAATTAAAAAATTTTTATCATTATCAACAACGACTGCCGACGCCTTTTTTCTATATCCCAAATTTCCATATTTTCTCAAATATTCTGCATATGAATTCTGAATTGCTTGGGTGAAAGGATAAACTCTAGTTATTAAATTTTGATCAATTTCATGCTCTTTGGCATATTCACGAATGACTTTCCCAAACCATTCGCCTTTCTTAATCTTTTCGGAAACCTCAACGGGCAAATGGATTTCTTCTCCCTCTCCAATATATTCATTATTATCTTTGTCAATTAAACATGCATAAGTTACAAGATTATACCCTTCAGCACTTACCACTCCGCAGTCTTCAGACGAAGGATGGTAATCATGTAGTCCACCTTCTAACCCAATCCAGAAATCAGCGTTTGGAATCTTCCTCTTTGCATCTTTCGCACGATTTATTGCTCCCTTTTGGGTCGTTTCTTTATCCAAGGGCTGGTTTGTAATCCCCGAGTCAATTTCAACCCCTATGACATCGACATTCAGATGAAGCTCAGTCAAAGCATCTTTAACAATCTTTATTTTATCTGGATTTTTTGATCCAACGACTACTTTCATAAACCATATATTAGCAGGAGAAAGTTGATTATAAAAATATAAATTCTACAATCTCTTTAATATGACAAAATTTTCCGTAAAACAAGAGGATAAAATGGGCTGTTCAGTTCTCAGTACAACCAGTACAAATAGTTGACCTTTGCTTTTTGTTGCCTTTAGATTAGAATAATATCAAAAGGAATATTAAATGCATAAAATTAAGCTTTTCTTACTTCCTTTGTTTGTTTTTCTTCTATTTTTTTGCTCGTTCGAAAGTGAAGTCTTTGCAGCTAATCAAATCCGGGTTACAGGGTTTGGATATCCAAGAGTTTCTTATTCTTTTTCGGATGTAACCACATTAACAAATGCTTTGACAAATCCATCTAATTTTGGTGAGAGTGGAGTGGTTCCTTGTGCTGTTACAATATTGCCCCCTGTAAATACTATTCAAGTGGGATCGCTTGTTAATGGCGGTGTAAGAAAAGCCGACGTTTTTATAGGTGGACAGTTGGAGATGGAAAACGATCTTACCTCTGAGGAGGCACAGGAACTTGCTAACTTTATCAATGCCGGCGGAATTGTTTATATTACTGACAATGCGTATTCTGATTCGCCACCTACTAATAATAAGCTGTTTGAGAAATTGGGTTTATCGGATCATTTTAGTTCTGAAATAGATAGCACAAATTTTATCGGGGAAAGTAGTGATCCGATTTCAACTCCTATTACAAATGGTCCTTTTGGAAAAGTCGGACCCTTAACCCACGGAGAGTTTAGGATATTTAATAATGTTTCATTTGTACCTGTTGCAAAGGGGTTCGAGACACTTGGGGGTGGAATAATTACTTTTGCGCTTCCCAGCCAAACTTTGGGTTTTAGCGAAAACTTCGTATTACACGAAAAAGCGATTGGTTCAGGCTACCTTTCTGTTTCCGGCTCACCCATACATTTAATAGAGGATGACGAGGATAATATAAATTATTTTAAAAACCTTGTTGCTTTGGCTTGTAAAGAAGAGGCTGGAATTTTATTAGATGTTCCCCTTTTTAAGCAGACTGATAGTCAGTGGGGATATCAGGAGTATGATAGTGGGAATAAACAGAGTTTAGATTGTGGAAAGACTATTGCCCAGTGTGGCTGTGCGACAACTTCTGCTGCAATGATTTTGAAGTATTATGGAGTGGACAAAGATCCATATGGTAATCCAACAACGCCGGAAAGTGTGAATAATTATTTTAAAAGAAATGAAGTATGCTCTGGCATCAAATGTTCAAGTCTGGGTTATGCATATGGGGGTGTTAAATGGGGGGCTGTTGGTAAGTACTCTCAAGATGCAAATAAAGCCTTTGGGAGCCAAAAGATTATATATAGTGGACCAGGTGATTATAATTATGATCTTGCTGTTGGTGAAATTAATGGCGGTAGACCGTTAGTCTTGAGAGTTCCGGGGAGACAACATTGGGTAGTGGCAAAGGGTTCTTTAAGAAACACGCTTGCAATTAATGATCCTGCTTATAATAGAAACACGCTTGACGATCCAGCTTACGGTAATACTGCTGTTGCTATGCGTAAATACGAAAAGACTGCAAGTGATTTCAGCAGTTTTGAAGTAACTTCATTGGCGCCGACTCAACTTTTGGTAACTGACAAAGAGGGAAGAAGAACGGGTTTTGATTCATCAACTTCAAGTGTTTTGCAAGAAATACCAAACTCTTTTTACTACTTTGAGGAGGCTTATGCCGATGCCACAGAGGAAAACCCAGCACCTAGCCCTGACAAGGGAATTTATACTGCTTTAATACTCACGCCTGAGCAAGATAATTATAAAGTTGAGGTCATTGCACCTAAGGACGAGCTGTATAGTTTTTCTGTGCATGCCTCAGATAAAGATGCAAATATTAACCTTGGTATTTTTGAGAACACCGAAGAAGGAAGTGAAGAACATGAATATGTTTTTGGCTATAGCCCTGAACCGTCATCTGAAACAAAGTTTTTCCAAGAAATCTCTATTGATGTTAAGCCCTTTAGCAAACGAAATTTAATTTTTAGAAAATTTTTTTTGCCTGTTCCAGTGAGTGTACTTTCAAGCTCTATTTTTGATGCTAGAAAGATAGATAAGACTACTATTAAGTTTGGAAAAACAGGCAATGAAGAGAGCTTGGTTTGGTGTTCATCGTTTTACTTTGATGTAAATCGGGATGGTTTGAGGGATTTAACCTGTCTGTTTGACCCAAGAAAGATGGGGTTTGAGAGGGAAGACACGCTGGGGATTTTGACAGGTAAAACTGTAGATGGTGTTGCTACTGAAGGTAGAGATTCGGTGATAGTTTATTAATTGTATTCAATGAAGTACTTATAACTAATGATAGGCCGATCTGGGCCGGATTGATCGGGATTAAAATCTACCCCAACATTTATAAATTTCTCACTTTTCTGATAACTGTACATCTCTCCTTCTGGACCTCCTGCAGAAAGTGTTTCTGTCCAACCTTCGTTGCTTAGCTTATTTTTGTAATATTCAAAAAAAAATTGTGTTAAGTCGTTGCTTGATGCTGCTTCAATTCTGAATCCTTCTCTTTCTAAGATTTCGTCATTTTTATCGGTGAATAAATAATTACCTTTTTGGGTAGTACCCCAGTCAAGTTTTGGGTAAAGTGGTGGAATATCTTGGTCTGAGTTGGTTGTAGTTGTAGTGGGTGCTGGAGTGTTTTCTGTCACTTTTGGAGTCTCGGGGGCTTTATACAAAGCCACTGCAACAACGCCCGCGATTGCTGCAACCAGTGCAATTGCAAAAAGGATTATTAGGACAGAGAATCCTTTTTTGGTTTTCATTTTAATTTAGTGTAGAACAAATGGAGTAAGATTTGCAATCTTGAAAATTTTTAGCACTACAGGAGAAAGTTGATTATAAAAATATAAATAATACAATCTCTTTAATATGACAAAATTTTCCGTAAAACAAGAGGATAAAATGGGCTGTTCAGTTGCCTGCACCGCGTTCGTTTTAAACATAAGTTACAATGAGTCTCTAAAACTCTTTAAAAATCCTTTATCTGCAAAGACGAATGGGTTTTATTGTCGCGAGATAGCTCAAGTATTAAAAAAATCAGGCTTGAAAACAGAATATAAATACATTAAGACCTCAACAATTAGGAAATTTATTTATAATGATTTTTCTATTGTTTTTATTAAAAGATGCAAAAGGTATCCGGCCGGTCATTATTTAGTCAGATACAAAAATTTGTGGATGGACCCATGGATTAATTTCCCTAAAAAACCGATTCAATCGGGTTTCAGAAAGCGACTCCCAGGTAAAGCCGTCTATATTATTAGATCTGGATAATATCATCTACTAAATAAATCCTCAATAATTTCATCTAGTGGAGTAGGCTTAATATCAATATCCTCAACCGGCAATTTCGAAATAATTTTGGAAATTGCCTCACCCTGCTTTTCTCTTGAAACCTCAAAAGTATAAGAAAGATTGTGTGAATAAACAATTTTGCCAAATCTTTCTAGTTTATCCTTATCTACTCTTTTTTTGAGGATCACATCAAAATATTTTTTATCTTTATATTTGTTGACCAATAAAGTCATTGAACCGTCAAAAACGATTTTTCCTTGATTGATTACAATTACTCTGTCACAAACCCTCTCGATATCCGCCATTTCATGGCTGGTCAGAATAATTGTTGTTTTTTCAGTTTCATTAATATGTCTTAAAAACTGCCTAATTTTTCTCTTTGAAATAATATCCAATCCAATCGTAGGTTCGTCAAGAAAAAGAATCGCGGGTTTATGAAATATAGCAGCAATAAGTTCAAATTTTAGCCTTTGCCCAAGAGACATCTTTCTTATCTGAGTATCAAAAAGACTATTTACTTCAAGCATTTCTGCCATTTCTCGAATAATTTTCCAGGAAGTTCCCTCACTTGTTTTATACATGCTAATAAAAAGCGAAAGATTCTGTTTTGCCGTTAAATCCCACGAAAGGCTGTTTTTGTTTCCCATAACAAGTGCAATATCACTCAAAAATTCTCTCTTCCTGTCAGTAGGTGTAAATCCTAAAACCGAAATATCACCGGCAGTTGGATAAATTAACCCCGTAAGCATTTTTAAAGTTGTAGTTTTACCCGCTCCGTTTGGCCCCAAAAATGCAACGCTCTCTCCCGCTTTGATAGAAAAATTAATTTCGTCAACTGCAAGCACTTCTCTATAACTAGGAACAAAAAGATTTTTTATAAACTTGCCATCTCTTTTGACAACCTTATAGACTTTTGTTAGATTGGTAACCTCAATTGTTTCCATATTTTTATGACGATGCTGATGAATACTGTCTTAAAGCTAATTTCCAAACAAAATTTTTAACCAGCATTGCAATAATTGTCGCACCCAAAACCAATAAAAACAAGCTTAAATTAGCGGTTTTGCCCAACAAGTAAGAAGCTGTTAAAGCAGTATGAAAAATGACAGGTAAAATTACAAAACCCCAATTTCTAAAATTTGCTGGATACCCCTCAAACGGAATTGGTTCGTTATAATTACCCAACTGATAAGCCAAAAGCTCAAATCCTCTAGCCTCCCCGCTCCAAAATGCACCAAGAAGAAGAATAAACTGAAAACAGTGCAAAAATATCTGTCCAAAAATGATCATTGTAACCCCCAAAATAAAGTTTCCAAACCCTATCTGTAAATTGTAGTTTTTAATAAGTAAATAAATCAGTGGAATTAAAGAAGGAAAAGCATTTGAAAAAAGCAAAGCCAAGTCAATCTTTCTAAAAGTAACAAACCAAAGATGTGGAATTGGTTTTGTTAAATACATATCGAGTTCTCCGGTTTTTACCCCCCGTCCGAGCTTAACAACATTTGGGAGGCTAAAGCCCCAAGTAAGGTAATAATTAACTTGAGCAATAAAAACAAAAACCAGCATCTCGGAATACGAATAACCGGCAATACTTTTTACATTTCCATAGATTGCGGTAACAAAAATCAAAAAAGTAACCATAAAAATAAACGTCGAAGCAAGCGATCCCCAATTATTAGCAGTATAAGCAACGCTCTCCTGCAAAGAATACATTGTGTTGGCTTTAACGATTTTCCACCTAATAAAAACACCCTCTTTAAATTCCGACAGATTCATACTGTTTCACTCCTTTCTTCCAAAGCCAAAATCCAAAAAACAGCAATAAAAACGACCAGACAAATGCAGAAAAAATTCCAAAAACTATCTCACTTGTAATACCGCCCCTTATAAGTATTCCCGGAATATAGGCAAACGATGGAAAGGGTGTCGCCAGAATTAGTAATTTAATCCTGTCGGGAAAAAATGTAATAGGAATCAACGATCCACCAAAAATCCTTATAACATGGGATACAACATGTTTAATTCCCTTTGACTCGGTTGTCCAAAAAGAAAAAGATCCCACTATTAGATTGAGACCAAATGCAGATAGCAAAGCAAAAAATACTGTTAATATAAATAAAAGTATTTTTATCAAATTTCCCTGAAAATAAACAAAAAAGCCAAAAACTGTAAGAGCAAGCGAAATAATAATTATCAATCCCTGGTTTCCAAGAAACCTCGTATAAAGAAAAACTGGCGCGTTAATCGGGCGCAGTAAATAAGAGCTAACAGTACCGTTTTTAATCTCCTCAGTTAAAAGTCTTGCAAAACGAAGCGCTTCCCCGTCCACCAAGACCTGAACTGCATTGGCTATAAAAAAATAGGAAATTAATTCACCAATTTCAAATTTTATTTGAGATGTTTTTGAGACCACACTCCAGAAAAGAATAAGAAGAAAGACCTGAAACACCTTTGCCAAAATTGCCAGCCATATTTCGCTTCTGTAATTGGTAACCTGCACAAAACCGGCAGCCACAGACTCTCTATAAATTTTCAGCATAGCTAAATTATACATTTCATGTAATTTAACTAAAAAATAAATTTAAAAAATCATATAATTATTAAAATGGAACACAGGATAGTTTTAACCAACAAAGAAGCATACGAGCTTTGCCAAAAGCTTAATTTTAAAAAAACTGGCTTTATTATTGATAAATACACAGGCACAAAAAGGATAAGAAAAGACAGCCGGGGAGTTACAACAAAGGTTTATAAAACACCGGTAAAAGGGATTGTTTACCGTTTCTCAGCAAAATGCAAACTTGGAGAAGTTGAAAATATTTGGTTTGAATTTAAGTGGACTGAAAAGAAAAGCAGATTTGAGATTGAATTTGAGTATGAAACTCCAAAAAAATTCCAAAAGAGAAAAAATATTCCCGGGTGGGATATTTTAAGATGATCTTGCTTAATTATTTTAGATATCTAACCAATTCCCGTGGAGTTTTAACAATCCCCCTAAAAAACACCTTCCTGCAATACTCATCATCCTTGTCCGAATAAGCATAAATTGGCTTAGCAAAAGCTACAGCATAAGCAATCTCCATGGTAGTACTTACTCCGGAGTAACCGTCTTTATTGTAAATATAAACAACATCTGCCATTTTAATTTTGTGGAAATGGTCGTGAGTCAAACCTAGGGCAACAAAGCGTTTATCGTATTCGTCCAAGCTATTCCAAGAGCCGTCCTCTTCTCCCGGCCTTAAAAACGGCTCAAAAACAATCACACCCTTTTTCTTTAACTGATCGGTAAATTTCCTTATCTGTGGTTTAAATCTTCTGCTACCACAAATAGCTACTGATTTCATAATTTGTATATTAACACAAAAAACTAATAATATTACTCCCGTTCTTTTACAACACCCCAGTTTTACCAGTTATGCGATATAATTAGAATATGAATATTTATTTCATTAGACATGGACAACCCGAAAAACACTTGCTAAGAGAATAAAAAATATACCCATATGAATAAATTATTTCTATCAGGTGGAGGTGACAAAGAAGAATTTAAATTTCATAAAAGATTCTTCAAATTGCTCCCAACAAAAAAAATTATCTATATTCCCATCGCTATGGAGGGGAACAAAAAACACTCTTACCCTAAATGCTATAAATGGATTTTGGAAACTTTTTCAAAAATTGCAGAAGGTAATAAATTTGAAATCGAGATGATTACCGATCTTACTAAAGTAAACCTTGAATACTTAACATCTTACAACGGCATTTATATCGGCGGTGGCAACACATATAAATTGTTAAGAACAATTAAAAAATCTGGTTTTAATACAATCCTCAAAAAATTTCTTCAAAATCATGGCCCAATTTACGGCGGCAGCGCCGGAGCAATTATTTTTGGCAAGAATATCGAAACTTCAGGTGACAAAAACGACATTAATTATCTTGATACGGATGGGCTTAACATATTAAGGGGTTTATCTGTTGCTTGTCATTACAAAAAAACAAATGAAGAAAAGACTAAAATTATTAAATTTTCTAAAAAACACAAAAGTGGTGTTATAGCTTTGCCAGAAGGAACCGGGTTAATAATCTCTGACGATAAAGTTGAAGTTATAGGCAAAAAATCTGCCACAGCATTTCTTTTAACAGGTTTCCCTTTTAAAATTTCCAAGGGGAAAATTAATTTCGAAAATCATTTTAAATAATGCTTACTAAGGACGAAAAAAAATATTTAGCCAAGATTTCTGCTTCAAAAAGGGCTTCTGTCAAACCGTTTGATCCAAAGGCAAAAGAAACTGGAGATTTAATAGTTAAAAAAATCGAGGAGAAACTGCCCACTGCTCGTGTCTTGTTTATGGGAGCAACTGCACTTAGGATTGCCGGGCAAGATGATATTGATATTTATGTTTTGGCAAAACAAAAAAACTTTGATAAATATTTACCAACGCTGAAAAAACTTTTTGGTAAACCAAAGCATACTCACAAGACATTCGTTGAGTGGAAATTTGAGGAAAACAGCTATCCGGTTGAACTTTATTTAACCGAACTGACAGGTACCCATTAAAATGCAC